>JAILZC010000038.1 GCA_023512665.1 Candidatus Bipolaricaulota bacterium
CCTGCGCGGCGATCCGGACCAGCATGGGCTCGAGCAGCGTGTAGGCCTGGCGCGGCCCGCCGGGCATGATGCTCGGTCCCCAGCGGGCGCCCGCCTCCCCGCCGCTAACGCCCATGCCGACGAAGTGGATGCCGGCGGCGGCCATCTTTTCGGAGAATTCCAGCGCACCGAACATGTTGTCGGTGTCGGTGAGGGCCAGCGCGGGCATCCTCTGCTCCACGCATTTTCTCACCAAATCTTCGATGCGGCACATCGCATCAAGTAGACTATAATCCGAATGCACGTGCAAGTGCACAAAGGGGCTCATCGCTCGTCCTCACCGTCTTCGATCAGTATATAAATCTCTTCGCCGGGCTTGACCATGCCCAACTCTTTGCGTGCAAGATATTCGATCAGTTTGAGATTGTCCTTCTCGTTGAGCCGGGCCGATAATCGTTCGATCTCTTTTCGAATTTTGGCTTTTTCAGCCTCAAGCTGGACAAGCTCGGTGCGGAGCCGATGGATCTCCAGGGCGCGAGAGAGAAAGAGCCCAACCAGCATCGCGCCGATCACCAGGGCTCCCAGCAGCACCCAGCGCCGCCCTGAGACTTTTTCCGCAAAGAAAGCCCAAGCCATTGTGCTCATCTCCTTGCGAACGGGCGCGCCAGCGGGAGCGCATAGTGCTCTTCCAAACGCAATAATTGATTATATTTGGCGGTGCGCTCTCCACGGCTGACTGAGCCGGCCTTGATCTGTCCCGCGCCCGTGCCCACAGCCAGATCGGCAATAAACGTGTCTTCAGTCTCCCCCGAACGATGTGAAATCACTGTGCTATATCCCCCACGGTGTGCAGTCTCGATAGCACGAAGCGTCTCGGTGAGCGTGCCGATCTGATTGAGTTTGATGAGCACGGCGTTGGCGACGCCCTCACGAATGCCCCTCTGGATCAGATCGGAATTGGTCACGAAGATATCGTCGCCGACGAGCTGCACGCGCTCCCCAAGACGTTTCGTAAGCTCCTGCCAGCCCGCCCAGTCGTCTTCAGCCAGGCCGTCCTCAATCGAGACGATGGGATATTTCTCTAGCCATTCTTCATATAAGCTGATCAGCTCGCTCGCTGAGAGAGATTTTCTCTCTATGCGATAGCGCCCGTCGGCGTAGAACGCGCTCGCCGCAGGATCGAGGGCGAGCGCAAGATCGCGCCCCGGCTGATAGCCTGCCGCAGAGATCGCTTCGACCAGTAATCGTAAAGCGTCTTCGTTCTCTTGGAGTTGAGGGGCGAAGCCCCCTTCGTCCCCTACGTTGGTGCTCAGCCCTCGGCTCTTGAGAATCTTTTTCAGGGTGTGGAATGTCTCGACCGTGGCCCGCAGCGCCTCACGAAACGAATCAAACCCCACGGGGACCAGCATAAACTCTTGGAGATCGAGCTCGTTGTCGGCGTGCAAGCCGCCGTTGAGCACGTTGACGAGCGGCGTCGGCAGGATGGCTCTATCCCCAATGTACTGAAACAGCGGCTTTTTGAGGGACTGGGCCGCGGCGCGTGCATAGGCCAACGAAACCCCCAAGATCGCGTTCGCCCCCAGACGGCTCTTGGTGGGGGTCCCATCCAACTCGATGAGCAGACGATCCAACTCCTGCTGAGATGCAAAGTCGCGCCCGCTCATCGCCGAGGCGATCTCTCCGCTGACATGGCGCACTGCGGTCAAGACGCCCTTGCCGCCGTAGCGTCGGCCGCCGTCGCGCACTTCTAATGCTTCTTTAGTCCCTGTAGAAGCCCCGGACGGGACGGCAGCCCGCCCCGATGAGCCGTCTTCTAACATGACCTCAACTTCGAGCGTCGGGTTGCCGCGCGAATCTAAGATC
The DNA here is from genome assembly GCA_023512665.1 of Candidatus Bipolaricaulota bacterium. Lineage (GTDB taxonomy): Bacteria > Bipolaricaulota > Bipolaricaulia > RBG-16-55-9 > DRXL01 > JANXCC01. The sequence continues at coordinate 1,843 of JAILZC010000038.1, forward strand.
TCGCGCGCGCGCACATCGTGAATTCTCATAGCTTTAGTATAGCTGACTCCCTCCTGCGCAGACAAGCCCTCGTGTCCCACAAAAATTACTCGTGAAACTCCAGCAGATCGCCGTCATGGACAATATAATGTCGCTCGACGCGCTGGCCAGGGAACTCTGCCGACCCCCACACCCGCGCATACGCGAATTTCTCCGCAAGATCTTTGTGGATCGCGCGAGCGACGTCGGTCACCGTGCTCCCCGCAGGCAAGACATAGGGCAGCTCTTTTTTGAAGGGCTGCCCTGGCTTTTTTGTGTAGACCCGCACGACGTTCAGCCCCGCAAAGAGCGCCTTACCCAACTCCCACAACCCCTCAGCCGAGACCGTCGAGACCCCGATGACCCGAAACTGCCCCTCCGTGACTGACCGTAACTCCTGCAGATGGTGCGCCGCGTGCTCAGCGTCGCTCTTCGTTCCGATGACCAGAGCGCGCTTCACTACGCCTTCGCTAGGGAGCGGGTTCGCTGTATGCCCAATAAGACGGATGCGAGACTTCTCTAGCCACTCCAGCGCCGTGAAAAAATCTTCAACAGGCGTCTCCGAGGCAAGATCAACCAACAGGGCGACGAGATCGCACTGACGGATAATACTGTAGACCCACGGCTCGGTGAACTCTGATATCGGAGGGAGGTCAACGAGCTGCAGCTGTACGTCTTCAAAGGGCATCATGCCCACGGTGGGCCGAAAGGTCGAGAACGGGTACTCAGCGATTTCGGGCTTGGCATTGGTGACAGCAGCTAAGAGCGAAGATTTGCCGCAATTGGGTAACCCGACGAGCGCGATCTGTCCCGCGCCCTCGCGCGCGATGTGATCGTAGCCGTGACCGCGCCCGCCCTTCTGCTTCTTTTTTTGCTGGTGCTGGACTTCCTCTTGGAGCTTTGTCCACTTGCGCTTCAGCTCGACCCGAAGTTTCTCCGTGCCCTTGTGCTTGGGTACCAGAGCCATCAGCTCCCGCAGGGTTGCGAGCTTCTCTTCGGGGCTTTTGGCCGCGCGGAAGCGCAGCTCCGCTTCGATGTACTCTGGAGGTAGATTCGCCGGCATACCAGACTCCTTCTAGATTGTACACCGTGCCGCCTGCGGCGGCCAGGCTTCGCATGGACCGTTCGTCTTGCCGCCAAAGGCGGCAAGATGTCCAGTCCAGACAAAGTCTGGCAGGCGAAGCCTGGGTTACTGCTCGACTTCGTAAGGGAGGAGCGCCATCTTGCGGGCGCGCTTGACTTGGCGGGCCAACTGGCGCTGATGCTTGGCGCACAGGCGCGACGCGCGGCGCGGCAGAATCTTGCCAAGCTTGTTGATAAATCTCTTCAGCTCGTCGGGCTGCTTATAGGTGAGCGTGACCTTGTGCTCGCAGAGCTTGCACTCGTCACGGCCCTTCAACTTGCCGCGCTGCATCCGATTCTTGCCGTTGGACGGCTCTCGTCGTGTCATCCTCATGGCTCTCTAGAACGGAACTTCTTCCTCCCCTTCTGGTGGAGTCTCTTTGACTTCCGGAGATTTGGCGCTGGCCTCATCGGGTGCTCCTTCGCGACGGCTGTCGAGAAACTGGACGGTGCGCGCCACGACCTCGGCGACCTTGCGCCGCTCCCCCTCTTCAGTCTGATAGGTGTCAATGCGCAGACGCCCCTCGACGGCCACGGCCCGGCCCTTGCTCAAGAAATTGACGCAGTTCTCGGCCTGCGGCCCCCACACGACAATGGGCACGAACGTCGTCTCCTCTTGAAGATTGCCATCGCGGTCGCGCCACCGATGGTTCACAGCGATGGAGAACCGTGCCCGCGCCACCCCGCTCTGGGTGTAGCGCAGCTCCGGGTCATCGGTGAGATTGCCGATCAGCACCACGTGGTTCAAGCTTGGCATGGTTATTGTTGGCGGACGACTTGATAGCGCAGGACGTGCTCGTCGAGCTTGAGCCGCTCTTCAAGCTTGCGCACCTGATCAGGTGTCCCCTGAAACTCCATGAATACGTAATAGCCCTTGTCGAGATGCTTGATCTGGTAGGCCAGTGTCCGCAGGCCCCACTCGTCTATCTTGAGTACATGGCCACCGCCCTCATGGACTGCTTTCTGAAACTTAGTAATAGCTTCTTCGAGGGCGGCTTTGGGTAGGTCTGGCCGCACGATATATAACAGCTCATACGAACGAGTCTGCGCCAATCTTTCCTCCGCTAAGTGCTGTGCAGGGTTGTTGTTAAGTATAGCAGACCCTTCTGCCCCTGTCAACCGCTCGGAAGCGACACGGGTCAGGGTGATTGGGGCGAAGAGGTCTTGACTTTCCCAAAAACATCTGCTAGAATCAGCATCACAAGAGAGATTTTCGGAGGCACCAACACTGCCGAGGAGAGGGGGTGAAGACCAGTGAACCGCAACGAATTCATCGAGAAGTTGGCGAGTCGGCTCAATCTCACCAAGCGGGGTGCCCGCCAGACTGTAGATGCCGTCTTCGGATTGATCACGGAGACGCTGAGCAAGAACGAGCCGGTGCAGTTGACGGGGTTTGGCAAGTTCGAGCCGCGTGCGCGCCGCGAGTCCAATCGCATCAATCCACAGACGCGCGAGCGGATCCGGGTGCCGCGCAAGGTCGTGCCGACGTTCAAGCCAGGCAAAGGGCTTCGCGAGAAGCTGTCGCGCAGCCTGCGTGTGGTGGAGGCGGGGGGCAAGCTCGAAGTCAGAAAATAAGAGACTATCGCTATGATGGCGGGGAGCGGGAGAGTGAGGCTCGCTCCCCGTCTTGGTTTACGGCTTCAGCCGATAGATCATTCTGGGGAACGGGATCGTCTCCCGCAGATGCTCGATCCCCGCGATCCACGTCGTGAGACGCTCCACCCCCAGCCCAAACCCTGAATGCGGCACTCCCCCGTATTTTCTCAAATCAATGTACCATTGGTAGGGCTCTTCGGGCAGCCCAAAGTCTTTCAAACGCTGCTTCAAGAGGGCAATATCTGAAATACGCTGGCTCCCCCCGATGATCTCCCCGTAGCCTTCGGGAGCGATCAGATCTGCTGCCAAGACTAACTCAGGGTTATCGGGCTTGGGCTCCATATAAAAAGCTTTCATCTTTGCCGGGAAGAACTCGACGAAGACCGGACGCCCAAAGTGCTGCCCCAGCGCCTCTTCGTGTGGCGCGCCAAAGTCATCCCCCCAGTTAAGTCTTTCTACCTCCCCAGAGGCGATCTGCTCCTTGAGAAGCTCGTTGACGATCTCTAACGATTCAGCATACGTGATACGAGCGAACGGCTCTTGCAGAATCTTCTCCAACGCAGCCGTCTGGCGACCGAGTTCCTGGAGCTCGCGCGCGCGCCTCTGTAAGCACCGCCCGATCACGTACTTCACCAACTCTTCTTGGAGTTTTATATTCTGCTCATGATCGAAGAATGCGACTTCGGCCTCGGCCATCCAAAATTCTGTTAAGTGTTTTCGAGTCTTGGATTTTTCGGCTCGAAACGCCGGGCCGATCCAGTAGACCTTCCCCAGGGCCATCGCCGTCGCTTCTAAGTAGAGCTGCCCGCTCTGGGAGAGATACGCTTTTTCGTCAAAATAATTGACTTCGAAGAGCGTGGTGGTGCCCTCGCAAGCCGACGGTGTAAGAATGGGCGACTCCGTGGCAATAAAGCCCCGCTCGTCGAAGAAATCCCGAATGGCTTTCATCACTTCGTGGCGCAATCTCAGAATCGCCGCTTGTCGGGGTGAGCGAATCCATAAGTGCCGATGGTCGAGCAAGAACGCTGGCCCGTGCTCTTTGAGATCAATGGGATATTTCTCTTCAACGCGCTGAACGATCTCGATATCTTTGATCTGCAGCTCGTAGCCGCCGGGGGCGCGCTTGTCCTCGCGTACCGTGCCCCAGACCTTCAGAGATGATTCGTGCGTGAGCTTGAGGGCTTTCTCGAAGGCTTCCCCGTCAGCTTTGGTCACAACAGCTTGGATGACCCCTGTCCCGTCACGAAGTAAGAGAAACTGAATCTTGCCGGACTCGCGCCGATTGTAGAGCCAGCCGCAGATGAGTGCCTCCTGCCCGACTTTCTGCGCAATATCTTCGATATATGTCTGTTCCATAGCTACTCACGCTCGCCCTGTAATATTTGGATCATCTGTGTGTGAATCTTCCCGTTGGTGGCCAAGACTTCGCCGCTGTAGAGATCGAGCTTGTTGCCTCGCAAGTCTGTCACTGTGCCCCCGGCTTCGCGCACGAGGAGGGCAGCTGCGGCCATGTCCCAGGGTTTCAAGTCTATTTCCCAGTAGCCGTCGGCGCGTCCCGCTGCGAGATACGCAAGCGCCAGCGCCGATGACCCCATACGTCGCAGCGTCTGCGCCTCTATCGCAAAGCGCTCCCACCATGCTAAGTGCTTTGGGATCAAGCGTTCGTCGTAGGGAAATCCTGTCATCACCAAGCTCTCGTGGAGCGTCTCGACTTGCGAGACGCGAATGGGCTGGCCGTTGAGCCATGCCCCCTGGCCGGCTTCGGCGACGAACAGCTCATCATGGATGGGATTATACACGACGCCCACCACGGGTTCATCTTGGGAGTAGAGACCGATAGAGACAGCGAAGAACGGAAAGCCGTGGGCAAAGTTCGTCGTGCCGTCAATGGGGTCTATGATCCACTGATACGGAGCTGTATCTGTGGGGCGCACTGAGCCCTCTTCGGTGAGAATAGAGTGCTGAGGGAACTCCTTCTGTATGAGAGAGACGATGATCTCTTCGGCGCGGCGGTCGAACTCTGTGACCAAATCGCGGAAGCCGCTCTTGAGTGCAAAAGAGTGTCCTTGGCGAAAGTTTTCGCGCAAGAGTTTCCCTGCTTGATGGGCCGCTTCAACAGCGAGAGTTTTAAAGTCTTTCATTCATTTAGTATAATCCAAAGCAGCATAGATGAGCAAGGAGGATCACAGTGATGAGACTCAACCACCACTCTCCTGTAGGCGTCAAGGTGCCCCTTTGCGTGGGCCTTGTGCTGTTGGCAGTCGCGTGGATACCAGCAACGAGCCCAAGCGCCCAGGTCATCCTCCGTGTGCCCCAGGACTATCCGACTATCCAGGCTGCTGCGGATGCTGCGCCGGAGGGAGCAACTATCTTGATTGGACCAGGCACGTATGTAGAGCAAGTCACTATTACCAAGAGTCTGACCTTTGAGGGAAGCGGCATAGGGGGTACAATTCTCGAACCTCCTAAGCCGCCATCTCCTTTGGATGAGCCGAATCCAGTATTCACCGTGCAAGCTCCAGAACGCACAGTTACTCTGCGCGTGCGTCAGCTCACCGTAGGTTCGCAATCCCACAAGGGTGTTCTCGGCCAAGGTATCGGCATAAAAGTGCTAAGCCGTGCCAGCTTAGTCCTAGAGC
>JAILZC010000039.1 GCA_023512665.1 Candidatus Bipolaricaulota bacterium
GCATTACGCTCTGGAGCCTAGAGGACAGACAGGTCGTAGCTGTTCTCAAGAGCTTCACTCATAGTGATATAGTTTTCTCTGCCGATGGCCGAGTGCTGATCACGAGCGGTTTTAACGAAATTCGATTCTGGGATATTGCGACAGGGAAGTTACTGCGGCAATTGACATGGCACACCGAGACAGTGCTGGGACTTGGGCTATCTTCTAAGGGGGATCGGCTCGTCTCAGGAAGCGCCGATCGCACTATGAAGCTCTGGCGCATGGAGGACGGAAGCCTAATCGGCTCGCTCTTTGGGTACACGGGGTGGGTGACCTCCGTAGCATTCTCGCCTGACGATAAGTTCGTGATCTCCGGCGGAGAGGACGGCATCGCCGTCTGGGACGTAGATGCCCTTCGATGAGCGCGTTCTCTACGAAGACGATCAGCTCTTAGTGTTAGACAAGCCCGCGGGCTGGCTCATGCACGGAGATCGCGCGGAGGAGCCGACGCTGCTGGCTCACGCGCTCGACTATCTGAGACAGTCGGGTTTCACGTCGGATTTTACGCCCGCGTTCGTCCATCGCTTAGATAGAGAGACGTCGGGCGTAGCCGCGCTCGCCAAGACCAAAGAAGCCGTTCGGTCTTTGAATCGCCAGCTCAAGTTCAAGAAGATTCAGAAAGAGTATTTGGCGCTCGTCGTCGGCGAGATTCGCCCCCAGGGCTCGATTCGATACGCTCTGCAGAAGCAGATGGACCGGAAGCGCTGGCTAGCGCTGATGGTGCCGGTCAGGCGCGGGGGCATCTTCGCTCAGACGGACTATAAACGTCTAGAGCTCTTCGAGTGGGCGGGCGAAAAATTTTCGTATGTAACAGCTTACCCGCGCACGGGGCGCACCCATCAGGTGCGGGCGCACTTCGCCGCCTTGGGCTGCCCCATCGTCGGGGACGATCTCTATGGGAACGCGGAGCTGAACGAAAGACTCCGTCAGGGGTTTGGTGTATCGCGAATGCTCCTGCACGCCGCGGCTATAGAGTTTCTCCATCCCACGACGAATCAGAGAGTGCGCTTTGAGGCGCCGCTGCCCCAAGATTTTCAAGACGTCTTACAACGATTGAAGAATCGCGATTCGACGTCCTAAAGTTCCCTTGCTAGAATATTTCAATGGAGGCGATAGTATGGCAGCTCAGACTGCAGACAGGCTCTATGCCAAGGTGCGCCAACTGCCCCTAAAGGAGCGGTTGCGTTTAGCCGCGTTGATACTTAATGATGTCATTCCCGTAGTGGATGAGAGCGCGGCCTGGAGCGAGGAAGACTTACAAGATATTGTGAGAGCTTCGTTAAGATATGGCGCGGAAGCAGAGGCAGATGAAAAGAGCCAGGGAAGGAATTCATCCTGGTGATGTCGTCATTGTGAGTTTTCCAGGGGTGAAAGGGCTCAAAAGGCGCCCTGCTGTAGTCGTTTCAACGGACATCTATAAGGAAGTACAAATTCGGCTACAACGAGCTGTTGCTGCTCTCTAGCTTTGGGAGCCAGCGCGCAGCTTCTTCGGATATGGGCACAAATCAGCGATCACACACTGAGCGCAGCGGGGCTTGCGCGCCGTGCACGTCTGGCGCCCGTGCCAAATTAAGTGTAGATGCAGTTGATATCTCAAACTCTCTGGGACGAGGGCATTCATCACGTCGTGCGGGTCTTGGTTCTTCTTCACGAGCCCAAGTCTTTGCGTGATTCTGTGAATGTGCGTATCCACAGGGAAGTAAGGCTTGTTGAGGCTGAACGTGAGCACGACCCCGGCAGTCTTCTTCCCCACGCCGTCAAACTTTAAGAGCTCTTGGACGGCTTCTTCGGTGCTTAAATCTTTGAGGTAGCTCAGGTCGTAGGCGCCGCGCTCGCGCTTGATGCGCCGTAAGATTTCTTGGATGCGCCGGGCCTTCTGACGATGGAGCCCGCCGACCTTGATCGCTTCGGCGACTCTTTCTGCCGGCGTGCGCACGATGCTCTCGTAGGTCGGGAATCTTTTCTTCAAGGACTCATACGCCCGATCGCGGTTCTGGTCGTTGGTGTTTTGGGAGAGAATCGTGAGAATGAGGACGTCGAGGGGATCGCCGTGGCTGCGCCATCTCAGTCTTCCAAAGCGCTTTTCCAAGCGCTGGGCGATCTGTGAAACTTTCTCGCGCGCGGTCATAGGCTGGATATGGCTATTTAGTACTATCTTGGGCTTTAGGGCTAGAACCGTGAGGAACAGGCTGAGTTTGGCTTATGAGACGTTGTGCATGGATCAGACTAATCTTGAGCTCGCGGGCGACATCGTAGACGGACAGTTCCCCGGCGTGATAGCGTGCCAAGACGCGCTTCACGTTTCTCATCACTAGTAGCGATAGACGATGCGCCCTTGATTGAGATCGTAGGGCGAGAACTCGACTGAAACTCGGTCGCCCACGAGAATGCGGATGCGGTGCCGGCGCATACGCCCGGAACAGTAGGCCGTGATCTCATGGCCGTTGCCCAAATCTATCTTGTATATCTCGTGGTTGGGGGCTGCAGTTACGATGCCGTCACATCTGATGAGATTCTCTTCGCGAGCTATGATGCTTCCTCCTCTTTGGGATTGAGTGTGACTATTCTACCGAATATACAGAAATTGTCAAAGAGAGGCTATGAGATATAATCAATCATAAGGAGGTTCTCATGCACGACGCCACGAAATGGCTGGTGGTACTCATTGCTGTTGTGTTGGTCGGTCTGTTGATCGTCACGAAGAAGCCAGAACCCGTGAAAGTTTCTCGCCAAACTCCTCAAGAGATCTGGCAAGGGGCGCTCGAAGTAGGTGGCATCAAGCTCCGGCTCGTGCTGAAAATTACTAAAAATCCCGATGGCACGCTGCGGGCAACCCTCGACAGTGTTGACCAAGGCGCGATGAACCTGCCTGTAGATAGCATCGTCATTGAGGGCAAGACCATGCGCTTTATTATGAAAAGCATTGGGGGCAGCTACGAGGGCACGCTCAACGAAGACAAGACCGAAGTAAGCGGGACATGGACACAGAGCGGCCAGTCGCTCCCTCTCGCGTTTAAACGAGTGACGGAGCAAGCACAAGTGCCTCAGCTCCAGCGCCCCCAAGAGCCGAAGAAACCCTATCCGTATCGAGAAGAAGACGTCGTCTTTGCGAATCCAGACGCGGGCATCACGCTCGCCGGCACGCTGACGCTGCCCAAGGGCCCAGGGCCGTTCCCCGCCGTAGTGCTTATCTCCGGCTCTGGCCCGCAAGATCGCGACGAGACGGTCTTCGGGCATCGTCCGTTTCTGATAGTCGCGGACTACCTGACTCGCCAGGGGATCGCCGTGCTGCGCTACGATGACCGTGGCGTGGGCAAGTCTACGGGCGATCCCACAAACGCGACCAGCGCCGATTTCGCCACCGATGCCCTTTCAGCCGTCAGATACTTACAGACAAGAAAAGAGATTAATCCCAAGAAGATTGGCTTGATCGGGCACAGCGAAGGCGGGCTGATCGCGCCGATGGTCGCGGTTCAAGCGCCTGATGAGATCGCGTTCATGGTATTGCTCGCCGGCCCAGGGGTGACCGGCGAAGAACTTATACTCTTGCAAGCTGAACTGATCGCTCGTGTCAGCGGGGTCAGTGAAGAGCTCATCGCGCAGAATCTTGCTATCCAGAGGCGCGTCTTCGCTGTTGTCAAAGCGAAGAGCGACACTATAGAGGCTGAAAGGGAGATTCGCGATCTCTTGTTGGAAGAACTCTCACGCTTGAGCGAGGAGGAGCGAAAAGTATTAGGGCTTTCTGAAGCTGCTATAGAAGCCCAGATCAAGCAGATTCTGTTGCCGTGGTTCCGCTATTTTCTCACATACGATCCGCGACCGACATTGAGTCAAGTCCGATGCCCAGTGCTCGCGCTCACCGGTGAGAAAGACCTACAAGTGCCGCCGTCGCAGAATCTTCCTGAGATCGTCAAGGCACTCGAAGCTGGGGGCAGTCGCGAGTACGCCGTCATCAAGCTTGCTGGTCTCAATCATCTCTTTCAGACGAGCCGGACGGGGTCGCCCTCGGAGTACGCCCAGATCGAAGAGACCTTCTCGCCCAAAGCTTTGGAGATGATCTCGGCATGGATTGTGCGACGCTGACACGCTAGTGATGCAGAATCTGCGAGAGGAAGAGCTTGGTGCGCTCGTGCCGGGGGTTTTTGAAGAACTCTTCGGGAGAGTTCTCCTCGACGATGCGCCCTTCGTCAAAGAAGACGATGCGATCCGCGACTTCTTTGGCAAACCCCATCTCATGCGTGATCACGAGCATCGTCATGCCGGAGCGGGCCAGCTCTCGCATCACGTCCAAGACTTCTTTGATCATCTCCGGGTCGAGGGCGCTCGTTGGCTCATCAAAGAGCATAATTTTCGGCTGCATGGCCAGGGCCCGCGCGATCGCGACTCTCTGTTGCTGCCCGCCCGAGAGCTGCCCCGGAAATTTGTGGGCTTGCTCAGGAATCCCCACACGCTCCAGCAGCTGCATTGCGAGCGCTTCGGCCTCGGGGCGTCTCATCTTGCGCACCCAGATCGGGGCAAGAGTGATATTTTGGAGCACCGTCAGATGGGGGAAGAGATTGAACGACTGGAAGACCATGCCGATCTCGCGCCGGATCGCCTCGATATTTTTGACGTCATGGGTCAGCTCGATCCCGTCAACGATAATCTGCCCGCGCTGGTGCTCCTCCAGACGATTGAGAGTTCGGATAAACGTCGATTTTCCCGATCCCGACGGCCCGCAAATCACTACGACTTCGCCCTTGCGCACCGTCGTCGTCACGCCGCGCAGGACGTGAAAATCTCCAAACCATTTGTGTACATCGCGACAGATGATAATCTCTTCGGTCATATTAACGCTCTCCCACGCCTAAGATTTTTTCCAACCGATGGCTCAGATGGGCCATCGAGTACGTACAAATAAAATAGACGAACGCGATGAAGAGTAAGATCTCGCGATCGAAGCCGAGCCAATCGGGATTGGCTAAGATGCTGCGCCCCATGTTGAACAAGTCGAGCAACGCTGCCACGAAGACCAGCGACGTATCTTTGAACAAGCTGATAAATTGGCCCACGTTGGCGGGGATGACCGCCCGCAGGGCCTGGGGCAAGACGATGAAGAGCGTGATCAGCCAGCCGTGCAGCCCCAAAGCTCGTGCGGCTTCGATCTGGCCGCGGGGAATAGCTTGCAGTCCGCCGCGCACGTTCTCGGCAATATACGCAGCCGTGAAGAGCGTGAACGCGACCATAGCGCGTAAGGCTTGATCTATGCGAAGATCTCCCGGCAGAAAGAGCGGCAACATCAGGCTCGCCATAAAGATCACGGTGACGAGCGGCACGCCGCGCACTATCTCGATATACAGAATGCTGAGCCAGCGGACAAGGGGCAGTTCACTCTGACGCCCTAGCGCCAACAGCACTCCCAGCGGGAACGACGCGACGATGCCCACCACCGCTAAGATCACCGTGAGCATGAGGCCGCCCCACTGGGTCGTCTCGACCCTTGGCAGCCACGGAGAGAACCCGCCTATCAGCATCAGGGCGATCACGGGCAAGACAATCCATCCCACACCCACAGCCCACCGAATCAGCCGGAGCGATCGGGCTCTCCCAAAGATCCCCATCGGCACAAAGAGCGCCAGCGCGACCCCAGCGATCCAGAGGCGCTCGGCGGTGCTAAACGGGAGCAGCGCCAGCACGAGGGCTCCGGCGCCTACAGCGATGGCCGTCTCGCGCAACAGCCCTCTCCATACTCCGGCGCTCGCTCCCAAGAGCAGAGCGCCGAGATAGACAGAGACCCAGATGCGCCACAGCTCCCCGGGCGGGTACGTCCCCGCCATCAAGAGCTTGATATTCGCGGAGATCGCTGTCCAGCACGCTCCCCAGGGACGCCCTTCGCTCTGAGCAAGCTGACGCGCCTGGTGACACGCTGCCGACCCACCAGACCAGACCGCCGCCGGCCTGCTTCCGGAACCTGCCGGGATGCGCCCGGGCGAGAAAGACCTGCTGGACGACCACCACCCCCACCACCGGCACCACCGTCCCCACCAGAGCCTTCATGGCCCAGTTCAGATCGGGCAGAACGGGAGAGAACCAGTAAAAGGCCTGCAGCACTCCCCGGTAGGCCAGAGCGGGCAAAGCGCCCCCCCACATGGCAAAAACAGAGGCCAGCAAGTTCTCGGCGAAGAGGGGAAGAAAAGTGGACCCGAAAAATTGCACCGCCTCTTCCACGGTTTTCCTTAAAACCGCAAACTGGCTGAAGGGCAGGGAAAAAACCGTATAGAGCAGGGCGATGAGAAAAGGAAGGAAAACCGCCGGCTTCCGGCAGAGGCGGTTGATCAGCCAGGCCCGGCTGAATTCCGCCCCGGCCAGTCCGGCTCCGACGTACACCAGGTTGGTGACCACCCCCCGCGGCGTCAAGGAATAGGGGCTGTGGCCGAACTTTTCAAAAAAACCGGCGACCACCGCCAGGTAGATCTGGAACAGGGCCGCGGCCAGGGCAATTTTGACGAGTAACGGACGCCCGCTCAATTTTCCCGCCGCCCTCTGCCCGGGTAAACGGGCGATCAAGACGGCCAGCAGGATTAAGAAAAGCGGCTGAAAAACGTACGTGGCAAAAAAATTTTCGAACACCCGGGGCAAAACAAAGTTGGCCGCGGTGTAAACAGACACCGTCAGCCCAAAAACAAAAAGCCAGTCCAAAGGAAGCCTGATGCGCATTTTTATTCCTTTCCCGCTCTGATTTTTTACCCTGCGCCAGAATTTTTCAACAATACATCATCTTCTACAACAAACACCAAAATCCTTTCATTTGTTAATAAGTATTTAAACCATAAATACGACATTTCTGCTTTAATATCGACTATATTTGTTTTAATTCCCCATCAAACGGTATTTTAACGACAATTTACTTGCTCCGGACCCTTTTCCGGACAACAGATCGGGGAGCGCCCGGCACGCTCCCCGAAAATCCATTGCAACCGGCAAAACGCATTTATATAAGCGCAATCAAATGGGGCTTTCGTTCCACTGCACGGCCTCCAGGGTGATGGCGAAGGTGTAGGTCGTCC
>JAILZC010000004.1 GCA_023512665.1 Candidatus Bipolaricaulota bacterium
GAGTCGCACGGCCATAAGTCCGAGAGTGCCCAGGCCGACGACAAGCACCTCCCTTGGGAAGGGGATCAGCTTCTTCAGCCCCCGCAGCACTACTGCCAGGGGTTCGGAGAGCACCGCTCGCTCATCTGGGACTCCCGCCGGGATGAGATAAAGCCTCTCCGCTCTAGTCAGAACCCACTCCCCCCATCCTCCCGGCAAGTCGCGATGATAGCCCAACATGCCAGGGGCGAGGCTTCCTTCGGCCACGTTCTGACAGAGGCCCTCTTCCCCCGTGGCACACCTCTCGCAAGGGGGAAGCCCACGATCTACACAAGCCACGATGGGGTTCACCGCCACCCTCGCCCCATCTATCTCTCCAAGGATCTCGTGGCCCAGGACAGCAGGGAAGGAGAAGAATGGACTGAGAGCGGGGGAGCTTTTGCCGTAGAGGAGAGCTAGATCCGAGCCGCAGACCCCAGAGAGCCGCACCTTCACCTGCACAAAGCCCGGCCGCTCCGGCAGGGAGACTTTGGTGAGGCTGAGGGGCAAGAGTCTCTTAGGAAAGCGCTTCCCCAGGAGCCGCGCCGCAAGGAAGCGAGGGAGGGAAGGAGAATAAAGCAGAGCCTTCATATCATGGGCACGGTGCGGATGAGCCTCCCTTCAATGCGCTCCATGATCTCGTCCAAGCTGTGCCCCATGATGGTGAGGCCGTGGTTCTTCAGGCCTACTACTGCCCGGGTGGGATCTGGGGCTTCGCGCACTTTCTCCGCCACCGCCTGAGCAAGCTCGCAGGTGCCGCAGGGGTAGTTAAAGGAGGTCGCGGGTACCCCCTCCATCCAGGCGTGCACGTGCAAGATGGCCCCTACCCCAGGGTGCTCCCGGTAGATCATCCAATGCTCGATGGCGTCCACGCTCACCCGCCGGGGCTCCACGTGGGGAGGCACGGAGAGCACTATAGCATTCTTGATGGGGTCGTAGTCCTTCACCATTAAGATCTCCCGGCCGATCTCTCTAAGATTGGCCTTGTCCACTCCGCTGGCCGACATCCAGAAGCGCCGTTCGTCCTTGCGCACTGAGAGGTTTCCATAAGAGAGTCCTCCGATTCCATAGAGCCGCCTCACGTGACGCAGATCCTCGGGAGGAAGGATCTCTTCAATGGGGAAGGGCGCGGGCAGAAGGTCCCACGCCTTCAGTTTCTTGCCGGCCCGGTACATGCTCTCTGTCTTCTCGTCCCCTTGCCACAGCTCGGGCTCCAGATCGGGCTCAAAGACGTTATTAATGACCAAGCGGCTGTCGGCCAGGGGGGCGAGGCGGTCCGCCACCCGCTCAAAGAAGCCATCCCCTGCCAGCTCGTTGTAGTGGCCGAGCTCCAAGGTGAGGAACTTTACCCCCTCAGAGGGCACGTAGACCATGAGCACGTTGGAGAGAGCCCGGACTAGGTATAGGTAAAGGCTCTGGACAGGGTTTTCAGGGAACCGGGACAGCTCCATCGTCGAAGCCACGAAGGTGGCTTGAGCCCTGCGGCGGTAGGGCCGAGGGCTTTCCGGGGTAATAGCATTGAGGACCAACTGAGGGGCCTCGGCTTCGGGGTGGAAGAGATAGCCCCGCCTCTGGAGGGCCTCTTTCAGCCCCTCCAAAAACTCTTTCAGCTTGGGCGTGGGCTCGCCGTGGAAGAGAAACTCCCTCATAGCGCCTCCTTGCCTCTCTGAAGTGAGTCGGCGGATGAATCCGCCGACTCCCAAGGATGTCTACAGAGCAGACGTGGGGTTTATAGCAGATTCTTGGCTGACTGTCAATGAGGGGAGGGTAAGTCAGATAACTTCAGCATCCGGCACGCTGAGAGAACAGAAAGACCAGATCGCGCTTGTATGCGATCAGCCCCCGCACGACACAGACCCCCCTCTCCCCCAAAAGCTCCTGCACTCGCTCCCGACGCACTACGAGAACTTCGCTCTCGTCTAGCGCCCGCGCCAGATAGCTTCCCCGGAACTCTTCTTCGTTGAAGAACAGCTCCCCAAAGAGCTCCCCAGCCCGCAAGATCGCCCCTTCCTCCCCAACCGAGAGTCCCACCCGCCCACGCCGAATGAGATAGATCGCATCCGGTGCGTCGTGCCCGCTGTGAATCCACTCCCCACGCCCATAGTGCACAGATTCCCCGATCTCCTCCATCCATCGGAAGAGCCGGTCGCTCCGGCTAGGAGCTTCGAGCTGAAATGGCGGTGCCGCTTGGAGCATCTTCGCTGTTGTCATAAGGATCGGGGTTGAGTGTAGCCGAGGGGAGAGAACCTCTCAAGGGGAGGGGTCTCACCGGCGCGCGCCATCCGTCCGCTCCCGAAGTGATTTTGTGGACGGCGCCGCTGGGACGCGCAGCGCCTGGGAGAGCCGCCGTGCCACGGCTTCGGGGAGCACCTCGCACAGCTCGTCGAGGCTGGCACGCTGCACGCCCCGAAGCGAACCGAATCTCTCCAGAAGCCGTTGCTTGCGCGTGGGCCCCAGTCCAGCAATCCCATCGAGCGCCGACTCCAAAAACGTTCTCCGGCGCACCGCCCGATGATACGAGAGCGCGAAGCGATGGGCTTCGTCGCGCACGCGCTGCAACAGCTGCAACGCCGGAGATTGGCGCGGCAGCACGAGGGGCTGCGCTCGGTTCTCTAGAAAGATATGCTCATGCTGCTTCGCGAGAGCGACGGTGGGGATGCGCTCTAGCTCCAAGTCACGCAGCGCCGCGCGCGCCGCGCCCAGCTGCCCCTTCCCCCCATCTATGAGAACGAGATCGGGCAGGGGCAAAAAACGCTCGTCACCTGCCAGGGCCCGCTCGAAGCGCCGCCGGATCACTTCAGCGATCATAGCGAAGTCGTCCACACCCAAAACTGTTTCTATGCGAAAGCGCCGATACTCGGACTTCTTCGCCCTCCCGTCACAAAAGACGACCATCGAGCCCACAGCGAACTGCCCTTGAAAGTTGGAGATGTCATAGGCCTCGATGCGGCGCGGCAAGCTTTTCAGTTCCAATACACGCTGCAACTCGCTCAGGGGCTGCTCGTCTTCCGTGGGCTGGGAGGCGCGCTCACGCAGGGCCAGCTCGGCGTTGTGGGCCACAAGACCTAAGAGTTTTCGCGCCGGCCCGCGAGAGATCGTCTTGATTCGGACTGGGCCGCCACGACGCTCTCCCAGCCAACGCTCCATCGCTTCGGGTTCGTCGAGCGCGCACGGGACGAGAATCTCTTTAGGGATTTGTTCTATCTTCCCATAGTACTGTTTGACGAACGCCGTCAGCAGCTCAGAGGGGCTCGTGTGAGGCGGGGCATCGGCGGAAAACCCCTCGCGGCCGACGAGCTTGCCACGCCGCACGAAGAAGACCTGGATGCACGCCGTGCCGTCTCCCAGCGCGTAGCCGATCAGATCGCGCTCGATGGGACGAGTGACAAGCTCTCGTTGTCCAGAGAAGAGTTTCTCTAAAGCCGCGATCTGATCGCGCAGGCGCGCCGCTCGCTCAAACTCTAAACGCTCCGAAGCTTTTTCCATCTGATGCTGGAGACCTTCGATCAGGTCCTTGTGCCGCCCGTGCAAAAAGAGCACTGCTTCAGCGACGAGCTTTCCATAGTCTTCTTGGGAGATCGCGCCCACGCACGGGGCGTCGCACAGCCCGATATAGTGATCCAAGCACGGGCGCTGGCGCACCGGAGGGTCTTTTATAGCAAGCGTGCAGGTGCGCAGGCGAAAGATTTTTTGGAGAATCTTGATGGTCTCACGCACGGCAGTGCTGTTGGTGTACGGGCCAAAATATTTCCCGTCGCGCGAGGGGCGCCGCGCGATCTCCACGCGCGGGAAGGGGTCGTCGGTCAATCGAATATACGGGTAGCGTTTGTCATCTTTCAGGCGGATATTGTAGCGCGGCTGGTATCTCTTAATCAGCGTGGCTTCCAAGAGCAGCGCATCGCGCTCGGTGCGCGTGACGATATACTCCAAGTCCGCGACCTCGCGCATGAGACGTTGTGTCTTGAGGTCTGTCGTCGTCTGAAAGTACGCGCGGACACGATCTTTCAGCGACGCGGCCTTGCCTACGTACAGAATCTCCCCTTGCGAGTTCTTAAAGAGATAGACGCCTGGCTCAGCCGGCAGGGGTTTCAGCTTGACTTCCATCTCTTAAAGATACTATCACAAAATTGACAGGCGTTCATCATGCCTGTACGATAGCACTACGTCTGCAAACAAGGAGGCTCTCATGAAAAACGTAGACTGGGCTTTGCTGGGCAAAGAGACCACCCACGTTCTCTCGGAACTGATCCAACTTTACACGACCAACCCGCCGGGGAACGAGTATCAAGCTATTCAGTATCTTCAGAAAAAGCTTGCCCATGAGGGGATCGCAAGCGAAGTCTTGGAGAGGGAGCCGGGGCGCTCCAATCTCGTTGCGCGGCTGAAGGGCAGTCGCCCCGGCAAAAAGTTATTGTTGCTCTCGCACGTGGACGTTGTCCCCGTGCCCGACCCCACCAAATGGAAGTACCCGCCGTTCAGCGGGGCCATCGCCGAGGGGTACGTGTGGGGCCGCGGCGCTTTAGATATGAAGGGCATGACGGCCATAGAATTTTCGGTCTTTGCGCTCTTCAAGCGCGCGCGGCTCGATTTTGCCGGCGAGCTCATCTTCGCCGCGACCGCCGACGAAGAGAAGGGCTCCACCTACGGAGCCGAATGGCTGGCCCACACCCATCCCGAAAGCTTGCGCGCCGACTGGTGCCTCACCGAGGGCGGCGGTATGCCCCTCCAAATCGGTGCCAAGACTTTTTATACGATAGAGAGCGTCGAGAAGGGCTTGTGGTGGTTCAAAGTGCGGGTGAAGGGCTCCTCGGGGCACGGCTCGCTCCCGCACCCCGATAACGCCCTGGCCAAAGCGGCGTTTATCATTGATCGAGTCTCGAAGCACAAATTCCCCAAGAGGATCGCCCCGGCGGTGCGCGAATTTATCGTAAAAGCCGGCGACGCCCTCGGCCCAGAGATCAAAAAGTTTGCCCTGGTGCTCTTAGACGAATCTTATGAAGGCGAGCTGCCCCCATTGCCTCCAGACGCCCCCATCAGCACAACGCTCCTGAACGCGCTCGTGCGCACGACCATCTCCCCAACGATGATCAGAGCGGGCGTCAAAGAGAACGTCATCCCCGACAGCTGCGAGTTTGTCCTAGACTGTCGGCTCGTGCCAGGCTACACCCAACAGAGAGTGCGCGAGACGCTCCTTGAACTGGCAGACAGATATAAAGACGACATCGAGATCGAGACGATCCAATCCCACGACGTCTCCGAGTCCCCCATAGATGACCCGTTCTATCGGCTCATCGAGAGCACAGTGAAAGAAGAGCTTCCCGGCGTGGAGACGATTCCCATCATGCTCACGGGGGCGACGGACTCGCGCTTTGTGCGGGAGCTGGGCACGAGATCTTACGGGTTCTGCCCGCTCTCGACGAAGATGAGCCTGGCTGACCGCGAGAAGCTCATCCACAACGACAACGAGCGCGTAGACGTAGAGAGCCTCGAGCTCGGCGTGCGGGTGCTGGGGAAGATCGCGATGAAGGCGTTAGAGGTGCGCTAAAGCGCACCGCCCCGGCGGGCGCCGAGGCGGTGCGCCTTGAGCGATGTTAGGGCAGAAGCGGCTAGTTGCCTTTCACAACGACGTTGGCGGCCCGCAGGCCCTTGGGGTCTTGTTCGATGTCGAACTCGACGGCTTGGCCCTCGCGCAGGGTCTTGAACCCTTCGGCTTTGATGGCCGAGAAGTGCACGAAGACGTCCGGGCCGCCGTTATCCTGCTGGATGAACCCAAAGCCCTTGGCGTCATTGAACCATTTGACTTTGCCCGTCGCCATGTGACCTCCCTCCTTGTGGCCTGGATTTGACTGTTCGACGACAACGACCTGCACGGAGGGGGTTGGCCACACCGGCAACGTCATTGACTCTGACAGCCATCTTGCTCGCTTCCGTGCCACCTGAAGCGAGGACAACCAGAGTATAGCACGGAGATTTGTGCTTGTCAAGAGGCGGGTGCGGCGCACCGAGAGCGCGAAGACCTGCTTGACAAACTGCACGAACTTGGGGTAAGGTACCATGCTGAAAGACCTCCTGTAGTGTGTGGATCGGTGAAGCATGGTAGCTACAGGAGGTTCTTTCTTCCAACCCGCTCAAAAGTGGAGAGGGGTCAGCTGCTCGACCCCTTGACTTTTCGGTCTCAATCTTTGATACTATAGAGCACAGGGGCATATGAAGAGATCTAATCAAGTACGGAAAGTGTCGTTCGAGACGTATGTGAGGCTGGCTCTCAGCCATGCACAGTTCGTGCAAAACGGAGATGGCACCTGGACCGTCGAGGTGCCGGTCTTACCCGGCTGCATCACTTGGGGAGAAACGCGCGGTGAGGCTGTAGAGATGGCTAAGGATGCGATCGAAGCCTGGGTGCTCACGGCTCTGCGCTTTGGAGATAAGATTCCTGAGTTAGACGGTTGCACCCTGCAGTACGCGGTGGATCGTCCCGTCCGAGTTACCTCTTAGATGCCCAAGCTTCGTCCCGAGAAGCCAGCAACCCTCGTTCGGAAATTGCGACGGCTCGGATTTGAGGGTCCTTTTGGAGGTGGGCGACATCCGGTGATGCGCCATCCCCGGACCGGCCAGAAGATCCCCGTCCCCATGCACAAGGGCCGAGATCTCCCCCTCGGGACGCTGCGGACGATTTTGCGGGCAGTAGGGATTAGTATCGAAGAATGGAACAAGCTTTAGGTACATCGATAAGTCACCCCACAAATCAAAGACTTGCGGGCCTCTAACGCGGCCTTGCAAGAACGGCTGGCGGCGCTGGAGCAGCTGGTGAAGGAGCTAAGCACCAAGAAGTAGGGATTGAATCACGGAACGCACGGAAGGGCCACGGAGCTCACGGAAGGCCGTCTTCCGTGCGTTCCGTGCTGCTCCGTGGCTTCCGTGATTCAAAGATTTTCACAGCAGCGATCATGGCGCACGTTGCCCGAGGGCCGCGTTTGCTTTTTGGCGGTGTCCCCCCTAGAATCAGACCATCGAACGCACAGGAGGGCTGAGCTATGCGTTGGCTAGGATTGGGAGCGTTCGCTCTGATGATCGGGATCACGGCACACCAACTGGGGACGTGGGGGAGCCGCGCCCCCTTACAGGTGCCGCGCGGCGAGGTCGCCGTCGCCGCAGTTCTGGGCAAAATCTACGTCATCGGCGGGTTCGACGGGGACCGCCGAAGCAGCGCCGTCGTCGAGGTCTACGACCCCGCGCAAGACCGATGGACCCAAGTCGCCCCGCTCCCGCGCGGGCTGAATCACGCTATGGCCGCTGGGGTCAACGGCAAGCTCTATGTCCTCGGCGGGTATCTTGGGCCGGGGCTCTCCAATGCTACGAATCTTGTCTGGGAGTACGATCCGGCAAAAGATACGTGGGCCGAACGAGCCCCCATGCCCACGGCACGCGCTGCCGGGGCCAGCGTCGCAGTAGCCGACAGAATCTACGTGGTCGGCGGCGCGCGCTCCGGGCGCTCTGTGGGGGATTTTGCTGCTTATGACCCCACAGAGGATCGCTGGACGGAGTTGCCCGCTATGCCCACAGCGCGGGATCACATTGCTGCGGGAGCCGATGGAACGCGCATCTTTGTTGCGGGAGGCCGCCCGCCCTTCGCTGGGGGGCTCGCTCTCCTTGAAGCGTTTGATATGGCGACGCACCGCTGGCAGACGCTGGCGCCCATGCCCACAGGACGATCAGGGATCGCCGGGGCAGTCGTGAGGGGCTGCTTTTATGTCCTCGGCGGCGAGGGCAATCCCCAGTCTCCCACCGGAGTCTATGCCCAAAACGAAGCCTACAACCCCAAAACAAACAGGTGGGAAGCCCATCCCCCCATGCCCACCCCTCGGCACGGCATCGCCGCCGCCGTGCTCGATGATACTATTCACATCCCCGGCGGGGGGACCCTACAAGGCTTCAGCGTCAGCAGTGTTCACGAGGTATATCAACCGGCCCAATCATGCGAGTGACCTCTATGAATCAGAAAGAACAAGTTCAGAGAGTCTTCACGGAGTCGGCCCAAAAGTTCACGACTCTGAAAGCGAGCGCCGACCGCACCTCCCATACTGCGATGATTCGATTAGCCAACCCCCAGCCGCGCGATCGTGTGCTCGAAATTGCGTGTGGGCCAGGGTTCGTCGCGCTGCTCTTTGCCGAGCACGTCCGCGAGGTCGTCGGGCTCGACTTGACCGAAGCCCTCCTAGAACAAGCACGGCAGCGCCAGCGTGAGCTCGGATTGCACAACGTCCAGTTTGTCCAAGGCGACGCTGAGCAATTGCCCTTCCCTGATGGAGCGTTCACTATTGTCGCTTGTCACAAAGCGTTCCATCACTTTCCCAATCCGCAGAGAGTCTTAGAAGAAAGCGCTCGTGTGCTTGAGCAGGGTGGGCGCCTCGTGCTCGGCGATACCCTCTCCTCGGACGACCCGGACAAGAACGCGCTCCATAACTCTCTAGAAAGACTGCGCGATCCGTCTCACGTCAAGATGTACGGGCTGAACGAACTCACGGCCTTGCTTCGTGATGCTGGGTTTCTCGTGAAAGAGCACGAAATCTTTGAGGACGAGCGCACGCTCTCCTGGTGGATGTCGGTGATCACGCCGCCCCCAGAGATCATCGCCCAGATCAAACAGATACTAATCGAAAGCATTCCCGAAGACCGCACGGGCTTGCAAGTGCGCGTAGAGAATGACGAGGTCTTCTACCGGCGACGCAATCTGATCTTAGTTGCGGTAAAACCATGAAGCCAGAGCCCTCGGTGCTCATAGACGCTAAGACGCTCGCTCGCGCTCAGGATGACGTGTTGGTCCTCGATGCCCGCAGCCCGTTGCGCTACGAAGAGGGGCACCTGCCCAACGCCGTCAATCTCTTCATCGGGGCGCTCATGCAATCGCGCGCCGATGGCGCGCAGGTGCTGGGGCCACCCGCGCAACTGGAGCGCGTCTTTGGTGCTGCAGGGATCGCGCCCTCGCGCCCGGTCGTCGTCTACGGCGAGCAGGGCAGCTGCGACGCGGCCTATCTCTTCTGGGCTTTAGACTACGCCGGGCATCCGTCTGTGCGCCTGCTCGATGGCGGGATCGAGGCATGGGTGCACGCGGGCCAGAAGCTGACGCGCTCGGTGCCCGTCGTCGCGGAGCGCGATTTTTCCCTCAAGCCTGATCACACCAAGCGCGCCACCGGTGAGTGGGTGCTGAGCCATCTGCGCGACGAGCGGGTAGTTCTCCTAGACGCCCGTTCGGTAGAAGAATTTTCCGGGCAGGACAGACGGGCGCGGCGGGGCGGGCACATCCCCGGAGCCCGCCATTGCGAGTGGACACGAGTTCTCTGCTCTGATCTCACGTTTAAATCGCCGAAAGATCTCTGCGCGCTGTTTGAAGCCCTGGGCGTACATCGTGATCATATTTTGGTGAACTATTGCCAGAACGGCGTGCGCTCGGCCCTGGTGTATGTCGCTCAAAGAGTAGCGGGGTTTCCCAAGGTCTGCAACTACGACGGCTCGTGGGCCGAGTGGGGCAACAACGAAAAATATCCGGTCGAATCCGGCATATAGAGAACCACTGCTTGCCAAGCTTCTGGGGCCTTCGACCTCTGAAGTCCAGTTTTGCTACTGCCGCTTACTTTCTCTTGGCGAGCTCCTGCTCAATCAGCTCGCGAAACTTCTCGATGGGATGCGCTCCAACGAGCAACTGCCCGTTGATGAGAAACGCCGGAGTTCCCGTAACCCCAGCGCCTTGCCCTGCAGCAAAATCTTCTTGGACTTCGTCGAGATATTTCGAAGAGTCCAGACAGCTATCGAACTGCGCAGCATCCAAACCAAGCTCAGTCGCGACGCCCTTTAAGCGCGACCGAAGAAGCTCTTGGCCCTGCTGCACCAACTCAAAGAGCTTGTCGTGATATTCCCAGAAGCGCCCCTGTTCATGAGCGCACTCGGCCGCGAGCGCGGCCCAGCGCGACTGGACTCCTAAAATGGGGAAATTGCGATAGATATAACGCACTTTCCCAGTCGCAATGTACTCTTCTTCAAGAGTGGGCAGCGTCTGGACGAAGTGCCGCAAGCAGAAGCCACAGCGAAAATCAGCGAACTCGATGATCGTCACCGGGGCGTCCTCAGCGCCCTTGGCCGGCTCGTCCAAGAGGACTTTGGGGGCTGGAACCGACTGGGGCGTGAGCGGTCGCTCACGCCCAGGCTGAAGCAGAAGATACGCTGCGAGAAACCCCGCTGCCGCCGCGACGATCAGCCAAATCCACAAGTCTCTCATAGGCTCTGCACCGCAAGAGAAATCCCCATGCCGCCGCCCATGCAGATCGTCGCTAACCCTAGCTTTGCGTTGCGATCTTTCATGGCCCACACGAGCGTCGTCAGAATACGTGCGCCGCTGGCCCCGATGGGGTGCCCTAGCGCAATCGCGCCGCCGTTCACGTTGACCCGCGACCAGTCCCACTCCAGTTCTTTCCCATCGGCGAGCGTCTGCGCCGCGAACGCCTCGTTGACCTCGATGAGATCGAAGTCATTCACAGTGAGCTTCATCTTCGCCAGCAGTTTTTTCGTTGACTCGACGGGGGCGTAGAAGAGATCAATGGGCTCTGTCGCGGCGATCGCGTAATCCAAAATTTTCGCTAGGGGCTTGTAGCCGCGCTTCTTGGCCTCGTCGCTGGACATAATCAAGAGCACCGAGGCCCCGTCGTTGAGCCCCGGAGCATTGCCCGCCGTGACCGTGCCGTTCTCTTTGAATGCCGGCTTGAGTTTCGCTAATTTTTCTAACGACGTATCGGCTCGAGGCGTCTCATCTTCAGTAATCGGGCCATCTTTTGCTTGGAGGGGGATGAGCTCGTTGGCGAATTTCCCAGATTTTATAGCTTGGACGGCCTTCATGTGGCTCTCGTAGGCGAAGCGATCTTGCTCCTCACGGGTGATCTTCGACTTGTTCGCCGTATACTCGGCTGCCAATCCCATGTGCTGGTTCTCAAACGCGCACCACAGCCCATCGTAGACCATCGCGTCTACGAGCTTCTGATCGCCGAACTTAAAGCCCGCGCGCGCCCCCTTGAGCAGATAGGGCGTGTTGCTCATGGACTCCATCCCCCCGGCGATAACACTCTTCGCATCGCCAGACTTGATCGCTTGGGCTGCTAAAATGACGGCTTTCAGTCCCGACCCGCAGACTTTGTTGATGGTCACTGCTGGGACTGTGGGCGAGATGCCCCCACGAATAGATGCTTGGCGCGCGGGGGCTTGGCCCGCCCCAGCTTGCACCACCTGCCCCATGATCACTTCGTCTACGTCATCACCCTTGAGATGCGCGCGCTCTTTGAGAGCGCGGATCGCTGCCGCTCCGAGCTCCGTCGCACTGAACTGCGCCAACCGCCCCTGAAAGCGCCCCATCGGTGTGCGCACCGCGTCTACGATGACAACGTCCGTCATAAGACCTCCTTGTGCCAGCGACATCCTTACCTCTATCTCCGATATCTCCGACCCCTCCCCTCATCCCTGTCTCCTCTCTCACTCAGGCCTCTCCCCCAGCCCCTTCCCTTTAGGGAAGGGGTTGGGGTTAGGTCGGGGACGGGGGTGAGGGTGCATTGATCTGATACTCATACGAGACTTCAGCCCTGGGCTTGAGCGAGTTAGAGACCGAACAGTATTTCTCCAGCGAGAGATCAATTGCTCTTTTCAGTTTCTCCTCAGGGACGTCACCCCAAACCCTATAGATCACTTTGATCTTTGTGAAGTATTTGGGGTATTCTGAAGCGCGCTCCCCTTGGATCTCCATCTCGAAGCGCGTGAAGTGTACTTGCATCTTTCTGAGTATGGAGACGACGTCCATCCCCGTGCAGCCACCTAGCGCGATCAACACCAACTCTGTTGGGCGCGGGCCGGTGTCGTGCCCCCCGACATCTTCGGTCGTGTCCATGACGATGGCATGGCCGCTCCCGCTTGTTGCCACAAACTGCATCCCGTCTACAAAGCGCACCGTGGCGCTGGGCATAGAGCCTCCTTACGGATAGAGCTTGGCGCGGCGGGCATGACGACGCTTGGCCGCCATCTTGCGCTTGAACTTGCGGAGCCACTTGGGACGATACCGTGGGTTCATCTTGGCCATAGGAGCCTCCTTCGCAGATCTCACTCAGCCCGATTGTACCAGAAAATTTGGAAGAGAGCCAACAGCACTACGCTCACCCCAGAGAGCGCCGCGCCGTAGAAGAACGTCAGGGCATGACTGGGGTCTAGGCTCCACAATACCCCCGCAAGCGAACTGCCCAGAAGCGACCCAAACCCGATACACATATGAAAGAGCCCCAGGGCTGTGCCGCGCCGCTCCGCAGGAGCTAAGTCCGCAGCAAACGCCCGCTGATTGGACTCGATGAACGCATAGGCGATCCCGTAGAGCGCAAAGAGCGGCACAAAGAATGCGAGACTTTCAGCGAACGCAAACCCCAGAGACGTCACGCCAAAGAGCAGATACCCCATCAATAAGACCGCGCGTCGGCCGATCTTATCTGAGAGCATCCCCACGGGGAACGCGAAGAACGTGTAGGTGAAATTATAGAGCACATACATAGCGATGGGCAGGCCCACCGCGAGCTTGTCCGTATAGGCCGCGTTCACCTTCAATAAGAAGAACATATAGCTAAAGTTCGCCAGAGCGAAGAGGGTCATGCCTACTAAGTTGAGATAGAACGTCTTGGGCAGCTCGCGCAGGCCATCGAGGAGCTTTTTGCGTTGGGCTGCGCTCACGGTGTCAGAGACGAAGCTCAACGGAATAAGCGAAGCGAGCGAGATCAACCCGCCGATGAGAATGATTCCCGTCAAGGGCAGTTGCAGCCACCAAAAGAATACGAACGCAAGGAGCG
>JAILZC010000040.1 GCA_023512665.1 Candidatus Bipolaricaulota bacterium
GCCTGACCTCCTCCCCACCGAGAGGATTTTTCCCCGCCATCCGGCGCCGGAAGCCAGGCCCCTCCTTCCTTCCCCAACAATTGACGAGCTCACCCCCATCCCCTAGAATGACTCCGTATAGAGAAGAGGGGAACTCATGCGCACGTATATTCGCGGGGCAACTCTCAGCGTGATCCTGCTCGTCGCGCTGACGGGGGCAGCCCAAGACTGCTCAGTGCAGTCCTACGCCGACGGTCTCTGCTCCGCTGAGCTTGTTCTCTCCGCGCGGGTGGGAGAAGAGTTAAGAGATTCAGGGAGTAGCTTAGTGACTGCTCTGGCGACGCTCGAACCGGTGCGCGTCTCGCAGGTTCCCCCTCCGCCCCCGCTCCTGGTGGGCCTCTCGTACCTCACGATCCAGCGGCTCATGCTCGCTCCTCCGTCAGGAGAATCTCCTGAGCCACAAGCGATCTGGGATTTCGGGCGCGTCGCCCAGCTCGAAGCCCGCCTGCGCGACATTGATGCTCTGCTACGAGTCATCCTCGAAGAGTTCTTCCAGTCTCCTAGCACTACACCATCGAATCGCGAACTGACGCTGGTCTTGAACATAGAGAGCCCAGGGCTCCTACTCCCTACTCAGATTGAGACGCTCAGCACCTTTGCGCTCGACGAGCGGTTGCATCTGGCGCTGAGCCGCGCCACGATCACGCTGCGCACAGCCATTGGCTTGAGCAGCATCATGGGGCAGATCGAACTCAACCCCAAAGACCTCGAGATCAGTAAAGAGAAAATTGGGCTGGAGCTGTCGCTCGGCTCAGCGTTGCTCTCGGGGATCACGACGTTTGAGCAAGGGGTCGGGCTGGTCAGTCAAGTCTATTCTATCAAAGCCCAAGTGGGCAATGTCGAGCTCGTCGGCCAAGCGGTCTTCACGTCTACGTCCCAAGAGTTCACGATTGGTGCGAGCATCGCGGGGCTGGCTCTCTCCGGCAGCTCGCTCATCACTCCCAGCGGCTTCACACAGAGCCTGTATATTCAGATCCCCATCATCATCAGCCCGCCCAAGAAATAACTCTCAGCTCAAGCGGCGGAGCATCGTCCAAAAGTCCGAGCCGAACCGAACGAGCCGTGTTGGTCGTGCCGCCTTCCGAATCTCTATGGTCATGCCGGGGGTGAGCGCCATCACGGGGTCGCCGTCGGCGAGCACCTGGGCGGGGCGCTTGGCTACGGCTACGAAGACGCTCGCGCTGGGGAGCACCAGAGGGCGCATCCCCAACCGATGCGGAGCCAACGGCGTGACCAACAGACAGTCCATCGTCGGCTCGATGATCGGCCCCCCGGCGGAGAGGGCATAGGCCGTTGACCCCGTGGGGGTAGCGATGAGCACGCCGTCGCCGGGGTAGGACCCCAGAGAGCGTTCCCCCAAAAACAGCTCGATCTCCGTGCGCCGACTGATCTCCGTATGCACCAACCCGATCTCGTTGAGCGCCGTGCATGGTGCAAGAGCCGGGACGTGCGCGGCGAGTCTTAGGCGCGTTTCGAGAGTGAAGCTCTCTGTTAACACGCGCTCCAGCGCTGTCTCGAGCTAGTCTATCCCCACGGACGTCAAGAACCCCAAGCTCCCCAGATTGATCCCCACGATGGGCAGATCAAGCTCGGCGGCCGTTCGGGCCCCTTTGAGAAAAGTCCCATCCCAGCCAAACGTCACGACCAGATCGAAATTTTTCTCCCAAAGAGGGCTGCTGTCAATGCCGGCCCGCACGACTATCGAGATGTCCTTCGCCGTGGCCCAGCGGCGCAACCGCTCCACAGCAGGCTCGCTCTGGGGCTTGGCCAGATTCGCTATGACTAAAATCTTTTGAAGTTTCATGATTATCTCTCACCCTCCCCACTCCCTGCCCCTCTCCGTTTACGGAGAGGGAACGGGCGAGGTAGGGGTGAGGGGCTACACGTATTGCCAGCGGCAGACCCACCGCTCGATGAGGTCAATGATGATATAGAACGCCAACCCTAAAATGCCCATCGCTAAAATCCCCGCGAACATGTGCTCATAGTTCCCATAGCGTGACCATTGGTCATAAATATAGCGCCACAGCCCATAGCGCGACGCGAACGCTTCGGTCAGAGCCAACGCCATGATTGCCATACCAATAGAGATTCTCAATGCGGAGAACATCGCGGGGAGGCTCGCCGGCAGAACGACGTGCTTGTAGACGTGCCATTTGCTCGCCCCAGCGCTTACTACGGAGAGAATATGACTCTTGGGGATGCTCTTGGCCGCGTCCCGCGTCGACAATAAGAGCTGAAAGACCAAGACGAGCGTGATCAGCCCGATTTTGGGAGCATCGTAGAGTCCCAAAAAGACGAAGAGCAACGGGAGAAAGACCACTTTGGGGATGGGATACGTCAGATAGATCGAAGGGCTGAGCAGACGGTCTAAGACGCGCTCATGCCCGATCACCAACCCCACGGGCATGGCGATGACGATCGAGAGCAGCAACCCAGTGAGAACCCGATACCCACTGGCGAAGAAGTGCGGGACCAAGCTGCGCCACTCCTCGACAAAGATATTGAGAGCACGCAGCGGCGGGGGCACCGCCCCTTGCAAAGCCTTTGCGGCAAACGTCGAGACCGCCCAGCTCGCCAGCCACCACATCCCAAAGAAGAGCATGATCCCCAGCACATAGCCGATAAGATAATTCTGCAGACGCTTCATGCCAGCTCCCGTCGCAGCTCTAAGACTTTCTCGTAAAACGCTTCACTGGTTCGTGATGTCCCGACACAGGGATTTTCGAGAATCGCTTTGATGCGTGCCGGGCGCTCCGTCAAGACAATGATTCGTGATCCCAAAAAGACTGCCTCTTGGACGTCATGGGTGACGATGATCTGAGTGAAGCCGCGCTCCTTCCAGAGCTGCAAGAGCAAATCTTGGATGCGCTCGCGGTTGAACGCGTCCAGCGCGGCCAACGGTTCGTCCATCAACAAGACTTTCGGATGAGTCGCGAGGGCTCGCGCGAGCGCGACCCGCTGGCGCTCCCCGCCGGAGAGCTGATGGGGATAGCGATCATAAAACGTATGGTCCAGCCCAAGCTCATCTAAGATGGGCTTGACGCTCTGAACTTGCTGAGCAATCAAGAGATTGGCTTCGCGGATCTGACGGGGCATGGTGATGAGATCATAGACGAGCCGGCTGATCAACTCGCTGGACAGCACAAGCACAACGAGAAAGAGCATAATCTGGGGCCAGCCCCCACCCCATAATCGTGTGCTCCAATCGGCGTTGGGATTGGAGTTGAGAATCTTTTGGACTTCACTCCAGTAAAATCCCCCGGCGATAGCCCCCAGGCCGAGTGTCACCAGATAGACCGCAGCAGAGAAGGGCCGGTCAAGATAGAAGCGGTGCCCCGCAGCCCACGCCCCCGTCACCAATAGCCAAAAATACGCCCAGAAGAGCGATTTTCTGCGGCGGTGCCACTCGCGCCTGAGGGCTTCATCGTCGGCCTTGAAGGGGAGACCGGACAGCGGACCACCCACTTCTAACGAGAGACTCGCGTTCTTCCACACGGTCTTCCACGGCAGCAGCCCCAAATCTTGTAAGATCAGGGCGACATCGCGGCGCGGACGATCTACGACTTGACCGTCTACGATCACCCGACCAGAACTCGGCTTGACCAGCCCACAGATCGCGTATAAGAGGCTTGTCTTGCCGCATCCCGACGGCCCCAAGATCGCGATGCTCTCGCCCGCCGCAATGTGCAGATGCAGATCGTCCACGACGGGGATGGCCTGACGGCCATCGCGATACTCGAGGCGCAGCCTATCAATGAGAATCATTCAGCCGAGAAAACGAAAGTCGGTCGCGGCCGCAAACGCGATCTTCTCGCGAATATAGCGCTTGTCCAAGGCCCAGTTGACATGGGCATCGAATTCTTCGACGCGCAGTGCCCGCGGCTGCGGGAAGTACGGCACGCGCAGACGATCCCGCCAGCCCTCGGGAAACTTGAGCTCTTGCCCGCGCAGCTCCGGGAAGCAAATATTCACGCC
Organism: Candidatus Bipolaricaulota bacterium; assembly: GCA_023512665.1. Taxonomy (GTDB): domain Bacteria; phylum Bipolaricaulota; class Bipolaricaulia; order RBG-16-55-9; family DRXL01; genus JANXCC01. The sequence continues at coordinate 4,018 of JAILZC010000040.1, forward strand.
CGCGCGGATGATCGTGTCAATGATGAAATCGCGCGTGCTCCCATTCAGAACCGTCACGGATTCTTTGAGGGCTTGGAAGAATCTTCGCACACTCTCGCCGCGCTCGTGGAGCAGAGGGCGGCTGAAGAGCAGCACGCTCGGCGGGACGCGCAGCCCCTTATAGTCCGAGAGCGTGATGATCTCGATGCTGTTCGCTTGAGCGACGACTTCGGTGAGCGTCGCGTGGGGTTCGGGCAAGATCGCCACTTGGACGCTGACCGTGCCCGCCCCCAGCATCTGCGCGATGAGCTGAATCTTATCGAAGTCTTCGACGCCGGTGTAGTACTGATCAACGTCGCGAGCCCTGACGCCATTAGACTGCAACAGGGTATCTGTGAGATACTCCATATCAGAAGGCTGCACAAGGGTGATCTGCCGCTTGGGGCCGCTCTTGATGATGTCTTCGACGGAGCGATAGCTGCTGAATTTATGGGTGAGCATGGCCACGGTGCGCACGACCGTGTTGCTGTTGCGCGGGTCTGGGGTCGGCTCAAAGACCGTCCCGACGATGGCCGCTGGGGCCTGGCGGCCTAATAATAACACGGCGCTCGTCAAGTCCACGGCGAGCCCATCGAGCTGCCCGCTGAGAAATGCCGTGTTGCGCTCGAGGGCGTTGCCGCCGCAGACCAGCTCGATATTCACCCCGTGCTTGCTGAAAATCCCCTGCTCGAGAGCGAAAGCCAGAGGGACGACATCCTGGGCGGGCATCATGCTGAAGCGGATGGGCTTGGCCTGCTGCGCTGGCACCCTCCCCACGAAGAGACTAGCGAGGGCCACGCCGCTCGCTGCTAAGAACGCTCTGCGGGTCATCGGTCTTTTCATAATCTATCACCGTATCCGAGTTCTAGATTTTATAGTTTAAGCCGCCAACGGAGAACTGTCAACTTGCTGACCCCCAACACCCTGTACCTCACCCTGACCCTCTCCGCTTGCGGAGAGGGAACGGGTGAGGTCTCCCCTCTCCGTTTACGGAGAGGGGATGGGTGAGGTTAAGAAGAGGTTCACCGCCCCTTAAACTCCGGCTTCTTCTTGCTCAGGAACGCGCTGACCCCTTCGGCCATATCTTCGGTTGTGAACAGCAGAGCAAACGCCTCGCGCTCGAGCAAGAGCGCCGCATCAAGCGAGCAGTCCGCCCCAGCGTTTATAATTTGCTTGGTGAAGCGCACGGCGATGGGCGCGCGCGACGCGAGCTTTTCCGCAAATGTTCTAACTTCTTGCTCAAAAGTCTCGTTCTCGTAGACGTGATCTACCAGACCCCATTGAGCGGCCTGCTCGGCGCTGATGCGCTCCCCCAGCATACAGAGTTCTTTGGCACGCGAGGGACCCATTATACGAAGCAGCCGCTGGGTGCCGCCGCCGCCGGGGATCAACCCCAAGTGAATCTCGGGCTGGCCTAGCTCGCTGCGCTTGCTCGCCAAGCGAAAATCGCACGCGAGCGCCAGCTCCAGCCCTCCCCCTAACGCGAACCCGTCAATCGCGGCAATGACGGGCTTGGGGCAGAGCTCAGGAGCTCGGAAAAATTCCCCAAGCTCCACAAACTGATAGGGCTTGCCCTGGGTGAATTCCGTGATATCCGCCCCGGCGCTGAACGCCTTGCCGCCCGCGCCCTTCAGCACGATCACCCGCACGTCGGGGTCTTGGCCAAGCTCCGTGAGCACTTTGGGCAGCTCCTCGCGCATCTCTGAATTGATCGCGTTCAATCGCTGCGGGCGGTTGAGCGTCACATACGCGACGTGCGTTGCTCTATCGATCTCGACGGCGATGGTCTCGTACGTGGTGTGTCCCGTTTTGTAGCGATAGAAGCCCTCACCGGCGGCAGCTCCGGTCTTGCCCTCTTGGACGAGACGCCGCAACAACGCTGTCGCTTTATAGCGATCGGATCTGTGCTTGGCGTAGAGCGCCTCGAGCGTCTGAAGAATTGTATCGAGCCCGATTCTGTCAGCACGTCGCAAGATCCCCTCGGGGAAGTTCAGCCCCAACTGACACGCTAAATCTATTTGATCGACCGTAGAAACCCCGTTCTCAATGAGCCATGCCGCTTCGTTGACCATCAGGGCGTAGAGGGGCAGAGGGTTGAAGCGTTCTCCGGCCTCCTTGGGGTATTGTGCACCGCCGTCTTTATAATTATAGAACCCCCGACCGGTCTTGCGCCCCAGACGACCTTCTTTCACAGCTTGCTCGATCACTGGGGGGATGGGGAAGCCCGCCTCTTTCATTAAGTTGTAGCCGACGTCAATGCCTGTGAGGTCTTGGAGCTCGAACGGGCCCATCGGGAAGTGTTCGTAAAATTTCATGCGGCTATCAATCTCTTCGATCGTGGCCTCGCCGCGCGAGACCAGCCACGCTGCTTCAAAGATATATGGCCCGATCAAGATTCTGTTGACGATGAACCCCCGCACGTCCTTCTCCACCCGGATGGGGGTTTTGCCGAGCTTCTTGGCCAGCTCCACAATGAGCTGCATCGTCTCTTCGGAGGTCTTTTCGCCCCTCACGACCTCGATGAGGGCCATGCGCACCACGGGATTGAAGAAGTGCATCCCCACGACCTTATCGGGACGGTGAGTGACCCGGCCAAGCTCGGAGATACTGAGCGAGCTCGTGTTGCTGGCAAGGATCGCCTGGGGGGGCGAGAGCGTATCTATCTCTTTAAAGATCGCGAGTTTTAAGCTCATGATCTCCGGAACGGCCTCGATGACGATATCGGCGTCAGCGACGGCCTCTTTGAGGTCCACGAGCGGGGTGATGAGCTTGAGGGTCGTGTCGGCTTTCTGTGGGGAGATGGTGCCCTTTTCGGCGAGCTTTTTCAAGCTCCAGGCGATCTGGTCGTAGCCCTTCTTCACGAACTCTTCGGAGATGTCGCGCATCTTCACTTTATACCCAGCCAGGGCAGCGATCTCGGCGATGCCGTGGCCCATCGTGCCCGCGCCCAGCACCGTGATCGTTTTGATATCTTCGAGCTTCACAGGGATCACCTCAAAGAATTTCGCTCGGTGCTATGA
>JAILZC010000041.1 GCA_023512665.1 Candidatus Bipolaricaulota bacterium
TGGGCAACGTCTTCGAGACGCTCAAAAATATCGAGATGATCGGGAACGACTTGGTGATCAAGGGCACTTCAGGAGGTTGTGGCAAAGATGGGCAGTTCCCGCTGCCGGTTACGACGGGAGGCCCGCACATCCGCGCGCGCTATGTCACCATAGGAGGGAAGGCATCATGAAGAGCCACATTCGCGCCGAAGATCTCTTGGAGAAGCTCGCCAAACAGACGGACGGGGCCGAGATCTATGAGCTGCACACGGTGGAGCTCCCGGTGCGCTTTCGAGCCGGGACGTTAGACTCGGTCAAGGCTGTTGAGACCGCGGGCCGGGCCCTGCGCCTCATCAAAGCCGGGCGCCTGGGATTCTCAACGACCACCGACTTGGGAGACGACACCTATCTTGTTCAGAACGCTCTTGAGTCGGCTCAGTATGGCGATCCCGCGCCCTTTCGCTTCCCCGCACAGCAGCCCGCTCCTGCCGTCCAGTGCTTCGATCCCCAGGTCGAGCAGATGGACGAGCAGAATTTGATAGCTCTGGGGGAGCAGATCGTCGAGAAGATCAAAGCGTATAATGCGACCCTTCAGATCGAAGTGGGGCTCTCCAAAGAGCTCGAAGAAGTTTCGCTCTGCAATACGAGCGGCTTAGAGGTCACGAGCCGACGGACGCTCTTGAGTCTCTCTGTTTTAGCTACGCGCGCTCGCGAAGGCGATATCTTCACGATCTTTGAAGCGACGTCGTGGCGCCACGCCACAGCGACAGACGGCTTGGCTTTAGCAGAACGACTGATCGAGCGGCTGCGTCTCGCTGAAAGCATCGTCCCCATCCAGACCAAAGCGATGCCCGTGATCTTTCGCGGGCCAGGGGTCTTAGCGCTGATCATCCCATTTATGGTTGGGCTAGATGGGCGCAACGTCTTCTTGGGCGTCTCGCCCCTGCGCGGCAAACTCGACCAGAAGATCTGCGACGAGAGATTCTCGCTGATAGATGACGGGACGCTCGACTTCGCGCCACGATCTGCGCCCCACGACGACGAGGGTGTGCCCACGAAGAGAAAATTCTTAATTGAGCGCGGGGTCGTTAAGCAGTTTCTCTACGATCTGAAGACGGCCGCGCTCGCCCACGCCCAGCCCACGGGAAACGGCTTCAAAGCGGGCTTTATGGGCGGAGGGTTCCGCCGCCCTCCAGGGATCTCTTCTACGAGCGGGATCATCCCCCCTGGAGATCGAGCGTTGACTCAGATTCTTCAAGACCTTGACGAGGCGCTCATCGTCGAGGGCGTCATGGGCCTGGGCGGTGGAAATCCCTTGACCGGAGAATTTTCCAACACCGTCTCGGTGGGTTTTCTCGCGCGCAAGGGCGAGATCGTCGGGCGCGTCAAAAATACAATGATCGCCGGGAACGTCTACGATCTGTTCAGAGAGAGACTGATCGCGCTCAGCGATCGCCCAGAGTGGATCTATGGGTTCGCGCACGCGCCTGCGATCGCTCTTGACGGCGTGAGCGTCGCCAGTAAGTAGCCGTGCTCGAAAGAATTCTCAACAGCATCAGCTCGCGGTCGGTCGCGCTCTTTCTGGGCGCGACCGACGCGGGCAAGACCACGCTCATCAAAGAGCTTCACCGCCATCTCGGTGGGGAGGTGATTGACTCCGACGTAGGCCAGAGCTGGCTAGGCCCGCCGGCGTGCATCTCGCGCGGGCGCGTCCATAACAATCATAGCGAGATTTTCGCAAGCTATTTTGTAGGGGACATCTCGCCGCGCGGGAATTTTTTGCCAGTGCTCACGGGAGTCGCGCGCTGTCTCCGAGAAGCCTCTCGCCCGTTGCTGATCGATACCGATGGCTATATCGGTGGGGATGCCGCGCGAGCCTACAAGAGTGAACTCATAGAGCTTGTGCGGCCGGACGTGCTCGTGCTGCTGCAGCGCGCCGGAGAGCTTGCGTACTATAAGCTCTATGCCCGCCAGGGCATCACCGTCATAGAGATCCCCGTGACGCACACGAGAAGCAAGACCCGAGAAGATCGCATCCGAGCACGCGAAGATGCCTTCCGACGATACTTTCAGGGCGCGGCGCTGCGGCGTTGGCGCTTTGACGAGCTGAGCGTGGAGCGCGCGCTCGTGGGGCATGGCGAGCCCCTCGATGTAACGCTGCTCTCGAATCTTCTCGCTTGCCCGGTCGTAGCCGCCTGGCGCGTGCCCCCAACAGCAACGCTCGTCGTGTCGCGCTGGCCCTTCTCATCCATAGAAGCCCAACGGGCTCTCGGCGTCGAGTCCCTCACGCTGCTCTTGTGGGAAGATCTCAAAGAGACTCTTGTAGGCTGCTGCGTGGAAGGAGAACTTCAAGGCCTTGGAACTGTGCAAGAGCTCTCCAGCGAGACCATCTCGATCTGGACGCCGGTGGCTCACGCGACCACGCTTCAATGGAGCTCTCTGAAAGTCTTCGCCGACGGACGGCACCTCCGCACTCCTAGGAGAGCTTCTTCCGAAGGGCAATGAGCTTGAGCAAGCTCTTTGCGGCTTCCGCGCCTTTGTAGACGCGCGCCCAGGCTTGCTCTTCGGTATACGGCGTCAGCACCCCAAAGACGATCGGGGTATCGCACTCTAAAGTCACGCGCATCAGTCCGTCGGTCACCGCACGGGCGATATGCTCAAAGTGCGCCGTCTCGCCCCGCAGCACGCACCCCAACGGTAAGACCCCGTCATAGCGCCCCGACTGGGCTAAGCGTTTCACCGTCGCGGGGATCTCGAACGCCCCCGGCACCCAGAAGACCTCTGTCTCAGCAACATCCCGAAGCTGCTCTTGGGCGGCCTTGAGCATCTCCTGAGTGATCTCTTTGTTAAATTGACTGACGACGACCGCGATCTTAAGGCTCATCACTGAAATCGGCGAAGATCGCATCGAGCTGGTGCCCTAGCTTCTCTTTCTTGGTCTTCAGATAGTTATAATTATGCGGATTGGGTGGGATTAAGATGGGGAGCTGCTCGACGATCTTGATCCCATACGCTTCGATGCCCACGAGCTTTTTCGGGTTGTTCGTCAAGATGCGAATGGTGCTCAAGCCCAGGTCTTTCAGAATTTGGACGCCGATGCCGTACTCGCGCAGGTCTTCTTTAAACCCCAATTGTCTATTAGCTTCGACAGTGTCGAGCCCTCTGTCTTGGAGATGGTACGCTTTAATTTTATTCCCCAAGCCGATTCCGCGGCCCTCTTGGCGCAGATAGAGGAAGACCCCCAGGCCCTCCTCAGCGATCTGGCGCAGGGCCGCTCGAAGCTGCTCGCCACAATCGCACTTGAGCGAGCCGAAGACGTCCCCCGTCAGACACTCCGAGTGCACTCGGACTAAGACGTTCTCCTTCCCTGCAACGTCGCCCTTGACGAGCGCGATATGCTCCTTCCCGTCCACGAGACTCTTATAGGCGTGGATCGTAAACTCCCCAAACTCCGTGGGGAGATTGGCCCAGGCGATCTTCTCGATCAAGTGTTCGCGCTCGTAGCGATAGCGGATGAGATCAGCAATGCTGATAATAAGCAGCCCGTGCTTCTGCGCGAATCTCTCTAAGTGAGGCAGCCGGGCCATCGTGCCATCCTCGTTCATCACCTCGCAGATGACCGCCGCGGGATAGAGCCCGGCTAATTTACAGAGATCGACGCTGGCTTCGGTGTGGCCCGCTCGCTGCAGCACGCCGCCGGGCTTAGCCCGCAAGGGGAAGACGTGCCCCGGCTGAACTAAATCTGAGGGCTTGGTCTTGGGGTCAATGAGCGTCTGAATCGTTCGGGCGCGATCATACGCGGACGTCCCGGTGCTGATCCCATCGCGGGCGTCCACCGAGACCGTGAACGCACAGCCCTTTCCCCCAGAATCCGTCTGCACCATGAGCTTGATCCCCAGCTCATCGAGACGCTCTCCGGTCATGGGCACGCAGATGATCCCGCGTGCTTCTTTCGCCATAAAATTGATCTTCTCCGGGGTGACAAACTGCGCGGCTACGACGACGTCGCCCTCGTTCTCGCGGTCTTCATCATCCACGACGACGATCATCTCGCCGCGCTTGAGCGCTTCGAGCGCCTCTTCGATCTTGGCAAAACCCATACGACCTCCTTGTGAGACCTAACCCCCCGCCCGACGCGTAGGGGCACGGCATGCCGTGCCCCTACGGGAGGGGTTGGGGGAGAGGTCCATCAATCTTTCTACATATTTCCCCAAGATGTCAAACTCGATGTTCACACGATCCTCAGGACGACGGACACGAAGATTGGTCTGTTCGAGCGTGTGGGGGATGATCGCCACCTCGAACTCCCCGTCAGAAATATTGAAGATCGTGAGGCTGATCCCGTCTATGGCGATCGAGCCCTTCTCGACGAGATAGCGCGCGTAGCTTCGATCTACACGAAACCGAAAGACCGCGCCCTTCTCCTTGCGGGAGATCGAGATGACCTCCCCGACGGTGTCTATATGCCCAAGCACAAAATGCCCATCGAGACGATCTGAGAATCTCAGGGGCAATTCTAAATTCACCAGATCGCCCCGGCGGAGCACCCCCAGATTGGTGCGTGCAAGAGTCTCCGGGCTCAGCTCCGCCGAGAAGCTCTCGGCTGCAGGATTGAGCTCGATAATCGTCAGACACGTCCCGTTGACCGCGATGCTCCGCCCGATCTCCAGCTCCCTAAAGAGCTTCGGCGTGGAGACGCTCAGACGGGCTGTACTGACGTGCAAGACCTCCCCCGTATCCGTGACGATGCCGGTAAACATAAATACTACAAAATCATATCAAAAAAATCTTCCGGGGGCACATGACGCCGGTCACCCCTGGACATGATCGAGATCATAGCATGAGGCCGAGCTATCCCCTATGAATAGAAGAAAGTTTGACAGGTCGGAGAGCCCCTGCTATAATCGGCACATAAAAGTAAGGAGAAGGGTGTTTGATGGAGGCCGATAGAGACTCAAGTGTTATATCTTCCCCGCTGACGCGACGCCGCTTTCTCGGATGGCTGGGATGGGGCTCGTTCGTGTTGGCGATGGGGGGTATTGCCCAGAGTGTTCCCTATTATCTGAAGCCGCAACTGACCTACGAGCCGACGACGACCTTCACCGTCGGGCGTCCGGCGGACTTCCAAGTCGGCGAGATGCGGCCCATCGAAGCCAAGAGAGTCTTCATCTTTCGCACGCCCCAAGGGTTCCAAGCCCTCTCGATGGTCTGCACGCATCTGGGGTGCAGCTACAAGCCCTTCGGGCCGCCCAGCCAAGAGTACCCGCTTGTGCACGCCCTCTGCCCCTGTCACGGGAGCGTCTTCGCTCGCGACGGGAGGGTCTTGGGCGGGCCAGCGCCTCGACCTCTGCCGTTCTATGAGCTGACTCTCACTCCCGACGGCCGCCTTCAGGTCGATAGCGCCAAGACCGTCCCCAACACCTGGTATCTCACGGCTGACGGCCAGCAGATCGAAGGCCCCACACCCGACGGGAGCGACATCAAGTTCTCATGATGGACAAGCTCTTATTGATCCTCCAGAGTATACGCCGCTCGCGCGTGTGGCTCTCGATCTTCCGTCGCGAGGGGCTTCCCCAAACGGAAGCCGACCGCCTCGCCATGAACCGCCGCAACTTCTTCGTGCACATCCTGCCCGCCAAGATCCATAAAGAGTCCGCACGCCTCAGCTATAACTGGCTCTGGATGGGCGTGATCTCCACCTGGCTCTTTCTCATTCTCTTAATAACCGGGGTCTTCTTGATGTTCTATTACGTGCCCTCGGCAGAGCGGGCCTATGACTCCATTCGTGAGATCGTCAACGCCGTCCCGCTGGGAAGGTTCATGCGCAATATGCACAAGTGGGCCGCCGAACTGATGGTCTTCGCCGTCTTCTTTCATATGCTCAGGGTCTTCTTCACGGGGTCGTATCAGCACCCCCGCGAGTTCAACTGGGTCATCGGGGTCTTGCTCTTCGTGATCACGGTGCTCTTTGCGTTTAGCGGGTACATCTTGCCGTGGGATCAATTGGGCTATTACGCCGCCAAGATCGCCAGCAACATCGCCGACGGCACACCGGTCATCGGGCCGTATGTGAAGCAGCTATTGTTGGGTGGGACAGACCTGTGGCAACCCTCGCTCTTGCGGTGGTACGTCATTCACGTCTTCGTGCTGCCCATGGCGCTCATCTTCTTAGTAGCATTGCACTTTTGGAGAATCCGTAAGGACGAATACAGCAAACCCTACTGGACTGAAGAAAGGAAGCGACGGTAGATGGCAGTTCTCGCGTCACTCAAGACGTTTCAGGGAGGGCACTACTTTGGGATGTTTGAGGGGACGCCGCGCGGCAAGCGATTGCAAGCCGCACCGCTCCCCAAAAGAGTTCTCATCCCCTTGAGGCAGGGCTTCTCTGCCGAGGTCGCGCCCATCGTCAAGGAGGGTGACCGCGTCAAGACGGGACAGATCATCGGGCGGAACGAGCCTGATCCGAAAAAGCCCTCGACCCCCGTCCACGCCAGCATCTCCGGGAGGGTCATAAAGATCGAGAAGCGCCCGCACCCGCTGGGCGGCGAGACCCTCTGCGTCCAGATCGAGTCCGACGGCAAAGACGAATGGCAGCTGCTCGACCGTCCGGCCAACTACGAAAAACTCCCGCCCGAAGAGCTGGGCAAGATTCTTTATGAAGCTGGGGTCACCTCCGGGGGCCAAGCGGGCTTCCCCACAGTCTATCACTCCGCCCCGGCTACCCCAGAGAAGATACGCTATCTCATCATCAACGCCGTGGAGACCGAGCCGTTCTGCGAAGCGACCGACCAGTTGCTGTACGAAGAATTCGACAAGTTCGTGAACGGCATCAAAATCTTGCGTCAAGCCCTGGGCAACGTTCAAGTGCATATCAGCTTGGGGTACAACAAGCCGAGAATCTACGAGGAGCTGATCGAGCGCCTCGAGACCCTGCGCCTCGACGCAGTGCCCGATGCGCACCTTCGCCATCACCGGGATGGTGACGGCTTGCTGGATCTCCAGGATCTTCTCCGGGTCGCTC
>JAILZC010000042.1 GCA_023512665.1 Candidatus Bipolaricaulota bacterium
GGGCTTTCCCATCTACGGCACCTGCGCAGGGATGATTCTGTTGGCGCGCGAGCTGAACGACTCTTCCCCAGAGAATCGTCTTGCGTTGATGGATATCGCCGTGAAGCGCAACGCCTACGGGCGACAGCTCGACAGTTTTGAGGCCGATCTGTCCCTCAAGAATATTGGGGAGTTTCATGCGGTCTTCATTCGGGCCCCCAAGATCGTGCGGGTGGGATCGGGCATCGAGATCTTAGCGGAGCACGATGGCGCCCCAGTGCTGGTGAGACAAAAAAATCTCTTGGCGAGCAGCTTCCATCCCGAATTGACGGGCGATCCCAGGGTGCACGAATACTTTCTGAAGATAGTGGAGAAGGCTCTATGAAGAACGAAAAAATCGAGTGGTTGTGGCGAGAGTCTCGTCCCAGCTTTATGGTAATCTTACGAGAGTTGAGGTTGCTCTAAAACCCAAAGGAGGCTCCTATGATTCGCGTCGCGTTGAACGGCTTCGGGCGCACCGCGCGCACGTTCCTTCGCATCGTCCAGAAAGACCCCCAGATCGAAGTCGTGGCGATCAACGTTCGGTCGCAGACCCCAGAGCAAGCCGCGTATCTCTGTAAGTACGACTCGGTCTATGGGCGCTTCGACGGTGACGTGAGCTTTGGAGAGGACCATATTGCCGTAGGCGGCAAGAAGATTCGGCTCTTGCAGATTGAAGACCCCGCCAAGCTCCCCTGGGGCGAGCTCAAAGTAGATGTTGTCGTCGAAGCAACTGGCGTTTTCAGAGATGTCCAGAAAGCCGGGAAGCACCTGCAAGCCGTCGCGAAGAGAGTCTTGATCACCGCCCCGGCCAAGGGCGATATTCCCACGATCGTCTGGGGGGTCAACGAAAAGATCTACGATAAAGCGAAGCACGCTATCGTTTCGGCAGCGTCGTGCACGACCAACTGTCTGGCTCCCGTTGCTTATGTGCTGCACAAAGAGTTCGGGATCGTGAAGGGCCTGATGACCACGGTTCACGCTTACACCGCGAGTCAGAACTTAGTTGATGGTAGCAACAAAGATATGGTCGAAGGGCGCGCCGCAGCGATCAACATCATCCCGACGACGACGGGGGCCGCCAGCGCCATCGGCTTAGTCATCCCCGAGCTCAACGGAAAACTCGACGGCATGGCCTTCAGAGTTCCTGTCGCCACGGGCTCGGTGACCGATCTGGTCGCCGAGCTCGAAAAAACTGTCACGGTCGAGCAGCTCAACGAGACGTTCACCCGCTACGCGAACGGACCAATGAAGCATATCTTAGCGGCCTCGGAGTGGCCGTTAGTCTCCAGCGATTGTGTGGGCGATCCCCACTCAGCGATCGTTGACCTCAGCTCAACGAAAGTCATGGAGAAGAGCTTGGTCAAGGTCGTGGCGTTCTACGACAACGAGTGGGGCTACTCCGCGCGGCTCGCCGATCTCGTCAAATACCTATGATCGAGATCCTCATCAAAGCGCATTCGGGGGTGCGCTGGCTCGTGCTCGCCTTGATTCTTATAGGGATCGGGCGAGCAGGCTGGGGCTGGCTCAACTCTCAAAACTATGCCAAGCTTGATCGTGTATGGGGAGCCATTTCTAGCGGGCTGATGGACCTGCAGATTCTCTTGGGCTTCGTTATTTTCTTTCTGCTGGGCTGGGAGTCACGCCCCAGTTTGTTGTGGCATCTCACGTTGATGCTCACTGCAGCTGTGAGCGTCCATCTGGGGACGATCTTCGCTCGACGCCTGGCAGAAGACCGCCGCAAGCACTATGCCCATCTCTTGGCGTATCTTATCGGTCTGCTCCTCGTTCTCTTGGGGGTCTATGCCGTGCGCGGCTCGCTCTTTTAGGAGGCTCTATGAGCGCGCTCCGGGAGAGAGTTTTCTACGCCGTGCTCGATCTCTTCTATCCGCCCCATTGTGCGGCCTGTTCTGCTCCCTTCAGCGAGGGCGAGCGCGCGTTTCTCTGCGCAGATTGCGAGAGCAAGATCGAGCGCATAGATCAGAGCCACGTCTGTCGCTGCGGCTGCCCATTGCCTGAGGTACTCGATCTCTGCCCGCAGTGCGCCGCAGAGGGCGAGAGAGTTCTTGAGCAGATTCGCTCGTTCGGCTGGTATGAAGAGCGCGAAGACCCCGATCACGTGCTCAGCGCGCTCATAAAAATTTTCAAGTACGGGGGCGAGCGCGCGCTCGCGCCCCTGTTAGCTCAATATCTCGATGAAGCTGGACGGTCGCTGCGCCCCCAGATTGAGCAGATCACGTTTGTCCCCATGCTCCCCAAAGATGAGCGCGAACGCGGGTTCAACCAAGCCGAGCTCTTAGCGCGCGAGCTGGGCAAGCTCTGGGGGATTCCCGTGGTGCGCGCCCTAGAAAAAATCAAAGAGACCAAACCTCAAGCGAGCCTCCGCTCACGCGATGCGCGTCGGGAGAACATTCGCGGGGCCTTCCGACTTGCAAAATTTACCCCGTGCGCTAGTATTCTCATAGCAGATGACGTCTGCACCACGAGTGCGACGCTGACAGAATGCGCATCCGTGCTGAAGAAAGATGGTGGCGTAGAAAAGATCTACGGGCTGACCATCGCACGGGGAGCACAAAAAAATATCCGTGTGGAGGACGTATGAACGTCCAAAGCATCGTGCTCAGCGAATATCAGTCGAACTGTTACGTCGTCACCGTCGGCGACGTCGGGGTCGTTATTGACCCTGGTGAAGAGAGCCCTGAGCTGTTGGAACTGATCGGGGACACGAAGATTCTCTATATTCTGAACACGCACTGCCACCCCGATCACATCGGCGGGGACGAGTTTCTGCGTCGGCGCCTGGGTGCCAAGCTGCTCTTTCACCCTGATGATCGCCCCATATTCGATTACTTTCTGTCTGGAAGAATCGAGCCCGATGGGTATCTCTCTGACGGTCAGACCCTGGCGCTCAATGGGGTGCTCTTTGAAGTCTTACACACGCCGGGGCATTCCCCAGGGAGCGTCGTCTTTAAGATCGAAAGCGAAAAGATTCTTTTCACGGGGGACTTGCTCTTTGCCGGGAGCATTGGGCGCACAGATTTCCCCGGCAGCGACCCCCAGCAGATGGTCCGCTCGCTCAAGAGAATCTTAGCACTCCCTGGGGATTACACGATCTACTCCGGGCATGGCCCGGTGACCAAACTCTCCGTCGAGCGCTGGACAAACCCGTTCTTGCAAGATTTAGAGAGCTTGGTGGGAGGGTTGTGATGGCCGGCCGCGACGAGATCGAGCTCATCCGTGAGCGCGCCGATATGCTGGAGATCGTCTCGCGCTATGTCTCCCTCAAAAAGGCCGGGAAGAATTATATTGGCTCATGCCCGTTCCACCAAGACAAGACGCCCAGCTTCACCGTCAACCCAGATAAAAAACTCTTTCACTGCTTTGGCTGCAACGAGGGCGGCGATCTCTTTCAGTTCTTGATGAAGATCGAGCGCATTGACTTTGCTGAAGCCTTGGCACGATTAGCAGCCCAGACGGGGGTGCCGATCCGGCGCGAGCGGGCTTCGCCACTGCAGAAACTCAAAGAACTCAACGAGCGCGTCTGTTTGTACTTTCAAACGAATCTCGTCAGCCCCGCTGGCCAGAAGGCCCGCGAGTATCTGAGGCAGCGCGGCTTCTCCAAAGAGATCACAGAAAAATTCAGGTTGGGCTATGCCCTGCCCCGCTGGGACGACCTCGTCAAAAAATTCCCTGAGAACGCGGAAACGCTGGAGACGCTGGGTTTAGTATTGCGCAGCAAAGACGGCTCCCTCTATGATCGCTTTCGGGATCGTCTGATCTTCCCCATCTGGTCTCCTGGGGGAGAGACCATCGGCTTTGCCGGGCGGGCGTTAGGGGACGAAGAGCCGAAATATCTGAATATTTCAAACACGCCGCTCTTTGAGAAGGGCTCGGTGCTCTATGGGCTGAACTTCGCGCGGCACGCCGCCCGTGACTCAGAGACGCTCATCATTGTAGAAGGCTACACCGACGTCATCAGTGCCCATCAAGCAGGAGTTGCCAACACGGTCGCAGGCATGGGAACGGCCCTGACGGCCAACCAAGCCCAACTGCTCAGACGCTTCGCGGCGCGGGCCATCTTAGCCTACGACCGGGATGCGGCGGGACGGGCCGCGACCCTGCGAGGCTTGGCGAATCTGCGCAACTGCGATCTCGACGTCTCGGTAGCCCTGCTCCCCCCAGAGCACGACCCCGATAGCCTCCTCCGCGCCCACGGGCGCGAGGCTTTCCTTCAGGCTCTCGCCCGCGCAATCCCCTTTCATGAGTTCTATCTGCGGAGCGTCCTCGAAGACCACCCGGCAACGACACTTGCAGGGAAGGAGAAGATTCTGCAGAATGTGAGGGAATTCTTGCCGATGCTGGTCAGTGTGGCCGTCCGGCATGAGATCATCAGGGAGCTTGGGCGGGTGCTCAACTTACCCGAAGAAGAGGTCGCACGGGCCGTGAAAGCCGGCAAACGAGTGGGTATAATGACCGCGCCCGTGGCAGCAACATCCGCCTGGGGCCCGGAAGAGCAAGTGCTCTACTTTGTGCTCCAGGGGGATCTGCCCATGAGCGCCCTGCGCTCGTCACTGGATGTGCAGGACTTTACTCAGTACCCTGAGATCGCCCGAACGCTGTGGGAACTGGGTGAAGGGTGGACGATCGAAGGGCTGTTAGCAAAGCTTTCGGCCGAGGACCAAGCGACGGTGCGGCGGCTGGTGCTGATGCAGCCGCCCCTGAAGGAGAGCGACCGATCTCGGGCCCTCGCGGAGGCCCCGTGGCGGCTACGCCAGGTGCGGGTCGAAGAGCGGATCGCACGGCTGCGCGAGGAGGTGCGCGCCGCCGAGCGCGCGGGGGATCGCGAACAGGTGTGGCGGCTTCAAGCGGAGTTGGTTCACCAACAACAGCAGCTCCTCCACGGGGGAAGGAGGTAGTGTGAGCACCAGAGAGCACGAGTTCGGGAGCAATGGCGTCCCCGACGACGCCGCGATCTACGACATCCCGGAGTTCACCGAAGAAGAGCTGGAAGAGCAGCTCGAAGAAGAGACCGACGAAGAGCTGGAAGAGGACGGCGAAGCCCTGGACGTCGAGCCAGCCAACGACCCCGTCAAGATGTACCTGCACGAGATCGGCAAGATCAGCTTGCTCTCACGGGAGCAGGAGGTCGAGCTCGCCAGCCGCGTCGTCGCCGGGGAGAAGTGCGCCCGCGATGAGCTGATCACCGCGAATCTGCGCTTAGTAGTCTCGATTGCCAAAAAATACATGGGCCGTGGGCTCTCATTCCTCGATCTCATCCAAGAGGGCAATCTCGGCTTGATGCGCGCGGTGGAGAAGTTCGACCCTACGAAGGGTTTTAAGTTCAGCACCTACGCGACGTGGTGGATCCGCCAAGCGATCACGCGCGCCATTGCCGACCAGTCCCGCACGATTCGTATTCCCGTGCACATGATCGAGACAGTGCGCGAGCTGCAACGTCTCAAGAAAGAGCACGTGCACGAGCACGGGGCCGCGCCCGACCTCCAGGCGCTGTCGAGCGAGCTGGGCATCCCCGAAGAGAAGATCAAGCAAGTGGAGAACGTCTCCCAATACACGACGTCGCTGGAGCGCCCCATCGGCGAAGACGAAGAAGATACCCTCGGAGACTTCCTGGAAGACAAGGACGCGCCCTCCCCGACCAAAGAGACCTATCGGATGTTCTTGGTCGAAGAGCTGGACCGGGCGCTCAACCAATTGAGCGACCGCGAAAAAGATATTCTCAAGCTGCGCTACGGGCTCGAAGACGGGCATCCGCGCACCCTGAAAGATGTCGCGCGGGTCTTCAATATCACGCGCGAGCGGGTGCGCCAGATCGAGATCAAGGCCCTAGAAAAGCTCAAGCATCCCACACGAAAAGAGGAGCTGCAAAAGTTCCGTCAGCTCTTGATGAGTGAAGAGTGAACGCCCTGTCCTGATTCTCGGGCCGACGGCCACAGGCAAGTCCGCGCTGGCTGTGGCCCTCGCTGAGCGTCTTGATGGCGAGATTATCTCTGCCGACGCCCGCGCCATCTACAGAGAGCTCAATATCGGGACGGCGAAGCCTCCCCCTCATCTGCGCGCACTGGTTCCGCATCATCTCATAGATTTTCTCGATCCCTCCGAGCACTACGACGTGATGCAATTCCGGCGCGATGCGCTTACAGCGATCGAAGAGATTCGCGCTCGGGGGAAGTTCCCCATCGTTGTGGGCGGGAGCACGCTCTATATCTCGGCGCTGACGGGGACGTTCTTCGCCGGCCCAAAGGCTGATCCTCAGATACGCCAACGCTTAGAAGCCGAGCCCCAAGAGAAATTACGCGCACGCTTGGAAGAGATAGACCCCGAAGCCGCACGGCGCATCCATCCCAACGATAAAGTTCGCACCGTGCGAGCGTTGGAAGTTTACGAGCTGACGGGGCTGCCCATCTCGCGATGGCACAAAGAGTCTAAAGTCCCATTTCCGTATCAATTTACAAAGATTGGGCTCACCCTTGATCGCACAGTTCTCTATGAGCGCATCAACGCTCGCGTCGAGCAGATGCTCGCGGCGGGGCTCTTAGAAGAAGCCAAAGCTCTGAAGGCCAAGCTCACCCCAGAGATGCCCGCTTATAGGACGATCGGGTACGAAGAGCTCTTTCAGTATCTTGACGGAAAAATCTCTTACGACGAAGCCGTGAGACTGATCAAGAAGCACACCCGAGAGTACGCCAAGAGACAGATAATCTATTTCAAGCGCGAGCTCGATGTCCATTGGATTGACGTGACGGGGAGGGCGCCCGAAGAAGTTCTCGACGAAGTCTTGGCGATTCTACAAAAGCCGAGCAACCCTTTGTAGAATCTCTCGAGCGACTTCACGCTTAGGCAGACACGGCAATCTTTCGCTCTTCCCGTCGCGATAGAGCAGCGTCACGATATTCGTCTCGACCTCCGGCCCGGCCCCCGGCGCCGTGATGTCGTTGGCGACGACAATGTCCAACTT
>JAILZC010000043.1 GCA_023512665.1 Candidatus Bipolaricaulota bacterium
GCTAATATATACAGTATAAAAGCCGTGATGCGCGCGCTCTTCTTGCGAGAAGAGTTTTACTCCGAGCGGGCGCGGTTCGCCCTGATAAAGAGCCCAGTTGAGCTGGTCGTAGGGGCGATCCGCCAGCTTGGGGCGGACTTAAATCTCCGTGTGCTTCCCGGCCCGCTCTCGCTCATGGAGCAGGATCTCTTCAACCCCCCGGACGTCTCCGGCTGGGATGGCCATCTGAAATGGATCAACACGGCAACGATGCTCGTGCGCTATAATTTTGCCAATCTCTTGGCGACCGCACGCGGCGGCACCGTTGGGGTTTTTGCCCCTGAGAGCTTGCTTCAGGGCAAAAGTTTTCAGACGCCAGGGGAACTTGTGGACCATCTCGCACAGGTGCTGGGGCCGCTGCGCCTCTCAGAGAGGACGCGCCAGCTCTTCGTTGACTATCTCGCCGAGGGCGGCTTTCAGCTCAACCCCCAGACGATAGATAACAAAGTGCGCGGACTGATTCACTTGATGATGGCGCTGCCGCACTATCAGCTGAATTAAATTCAGAAACGAGGAGGGTCACCATGCTCAATCGTCGGGAGTTCTTGAAGCGCGGGGTCACCTTCGTTAGTTTGAGCTTAGCTTCTCGCTCCATGCTGATGCAGGTGACGCCGGGACACGACACGGTCTTCGGGCAAGCGAGCACGCTGTCAGGGAATTCTCGTCTTTTCGTGATTATTCAGCTCAACGGCGGCAACGATGGGCTGAACACGGTCATCCCCTACGGCACTGGGCTGTATTACGACGCTCGGCCCAAGCTGGCCGTGCCGCCCAAAGAGATTCTCCCCGTCACTGGGCAGATCGGGCTCCATCCCAAGTTAACCAATCTGAAAAAGCTCTATGATGCGGGGAAAGTCGCGATCGTGCAGGGGGTCGGCTATCCCAACGCCAATCGCTCGCACTTTCGTTCGACAGATATCTGGATGACCGCCAATCCCGATACGGTCGAGAAGACCGGCTGGCTCGGACGGTACTTGGACGAGTCCATCGCGCGCTTTCACGGGACGAAACTCCCTGCGGCCAACATTGGGGGCACGCTGCCGTTGACGCTCGTGGGCGAGAAGGTCGTGGTGCCGTCCATCGCCAGCTTGGAGAGCTATCAGTTCTTGACGGATACGCGCTACCCTCAAGAACGCGAGAAGCGCCTTCGACTCTTTCAGACTATTAATGGGCAATCTTTTGAGAATGCGTATTTGGACTATCTGGCGCAGACCGGGCTGGGAGCGCAGCAGAGCGCCGATGAACTCCAGACGGCTGTGAAAAAATATACCTCGAAGATTGAGTACCCCACGGATCCGTTCGCCCAGGGGTTAAAACTGATAGCGCAGATCATCGCTGGTGGGATCGGGACGCAGATTCTCTATGTGACGATTGGCGGGTTCGACACCCACGCCGAGCAGAACACAGCGCGGGTCAATCACCCGATGTTGCTAGAGACCGTAGACAAAGGTTTGGATGCGTTCTATCGAGATATCTCCCAGATGGGCGTCGCTGAGGATATCGTGATGATGACATTTTCGGAGTTTGGCCGCCGGGTGCGGGAGAACGGCAGCCTGGGGACCGATCACGGCACGGCAGCCCCGATGTTCGTCATAGGGGACAGGGTCAAGGGAGGTCTGCATGGCGAGCACCCCAGCTTGACGAAGCTCGACGATAACGGCGATCTCATGTACACCGTAGACTTTCGCTCAGTCTACGCGACGATCCTCGAAGAGTGGCTTGGAGCCGATTCTCAAGCGATCTTGGGCAAGAGGTTCGAGAGGCTCGGCTTTCTTAAGCGTTGAGTTGTCCGAGCGGGGACGAGCTGTCGGGAGTAGGGCGTCGCCCAGTTGCGAGAAGTCCTCTCTTAGGGTAAATTCTCTACGCTATGGCGACGCTGAAGCTCTTTAACACCCTCGGTCGGCGCCAGGAAGAGTTCCGGCCCATCAGAGAGAACGAAGTGGGCATCTACACCTGTGGCCCGACGGTCTACGATTACGCCCATATCGGGAATCTCAGAACGTATATCTTTGAAGATATCTTGAGACGTGTGCTCGAATACCACGGCTACAAAGTCAAGCACGTCATGAACATCACCGATGTGGGGCATCTCACCAGCGACGCCGATGAGGGCGAAGATAAGATCGAAGCGAGCGCCCGCCGCAGCGGCAAGAGCGCCTGGGAGTTAGCTGAGATGTACACCAGAGCGTTCTTTCGGGACACCGAACGCCTCAATATCTTAAGACCCCATGTCGTCTGCAAGGCCACTGATCACATTGCCGACCAGATCGCGCTCATCAGGAAGCTCGAAGAGAAGGGCTATACGTATAAGACTTCCGACGGAATCTACTTTGACGTCTCGAAGTTCCCTACGTATGGGGAGCTTGTCGGCCAGAGCCTTGAAGAGAAGAAGGCCGGGGCGCGGGTCGAGGTCAATCCCGAAAAGCGCAACCCCGCAGATTTTGCGCTCTGGAAGTTTTCGCCGAAGGGCGCGAAGCGCCAAATGGAATGGGACAGCCCCTGGGGCGTGGGCTTCCCTGGTTGGCACATCGAGTGCAGCGCCATGAGCACCAAATACTTGGGCCAGCCCTTCGATATGCACTGTGGCGGCGTGGATCACATCTCTACGCACCATCCCAACGAGATCGCCCAGAGCGAGGCTGCCGAAGGCGTCAAGATGGCCAATTTCTGGCTCCACGGGGAATTCATGACCGTCGAGGGGCGGCGCATGGGCAAGTCCGAGGGCAATGCGTATCTCCTAGAAGATTTAATCAAGCGCGGCTATGAGCCCCTGGCGTTTCGGTATCTCTGCTTGAATACGCATTATCGCGTTCAGCTCAATTTCACTTGGCAGGCGCTTGAAGGGGCGCAGACGGCTCTGGAGAGACTGCGAGAGCACGTGCGCAATGCTCGCGCCGTCGGCGGCGATCCCGCCCAGGGCAAGATTCCCCCACTGGTGCGCGAGCGCTTTCTTGAGGCGATCAACGATGACTTAAATATCCCGCAGGCCCTGGGGGTCACGTGGGACTTTGTGCGTGCGCACCAGAACCCGTCAGATAAACTTGCCACGCTCTTTGATTTTGATCGCGTCTTTGGGCTGAAGCTGAGTGAGGTTCACTCCGAGCCTCAAGGTGAGCTTCCCGCAGAGGTGCGCGAGCTGGTAGCCCAGCGCGAGGCGGCACGCAAAGCCAAGAACTTCAAAGAGGCCGACGCTTTGAGAGCGAAGATCGCGAAGTTGGGCTACGAAGTGATCGACACGCCGCAAGGTCCTAAGCTGCGGCGGCGCTGATCAGCTCCGGGCTATAAGTAAGAATTTTCGCGGCCAGCTTGCGCCCTCAACAAGCTCAATCCCGTGCTCGGCTAAATCTTCAGAGATCTCTTCAAAAGTCAGCCATTCGCACAGCGTCAGACGGGCTTTGCTCAGAAGAGCTTCTATCTTCTCGCGGTCGAATGGGCAGTGCGTCTCGCGCATCTCCAGGTCTTCTATGGCTGTGCCGAACGCCCAGGTCTTTGTCACAAAATCTTGGAGATCGCGCCGGGAGAGCCAGAGCGTGCCGTCGGGGCACTCTTCGAGAGTTATCTTTCTAAGCTGATAACGCTGCACGAAATAGTCGAGCTGGGCGCGTACTCTCTGAGGGAGGCGCACGCGCACCCTCTCTGGGCCAGGATCGAGATGATCGAGCGCGATGAGCCGTCCGCCGGACTTGAGCACTCGGCTGATCTCAGAGAGAGTTCTCTCTAAATCGCCAGGCTGCCCAAAGAGCGCGATCTCATGAAGAACTTGTGCCGCAAGCACCACATCGAAGCTCTGATCAACGAAGGTGAGTTTGTCGGCGCGAGCGAGGTGTAATTCAGCGTGAGGGCAGTTTGCCTGGGCTTGCCGAAGACGTTCAGGGGACTCGTCAATGCCCACGAGCCGTGGGATGCCAAGTTTGGCCGCAGCGCGAAGATACTCTCCTGAACCGCAGCCGATATCTAAGAGAGACTGAGCCTGGCCCACGCGCTCTAAGACCACGTGAATGCGCTGGGCGCGGCGCGCGTCTGTGCGCTCGCGCTGCGCTAAGATCTTTGCTGCTTCTGATGAGTATAAGGGCGCTCGCGCTTGAGCGATGAGCTGCTGTTGCTCGTCGGGCAGGTCATAGCGAGCCAGATCGTGTATGTCGGCCCATTCGGCGGCTTCGATGTCTGAGTCAGCGTGCAGCTCGCCTGACTTATACCGCGCGAGCAATATTACTAAGACATAGTGATACTGCACTCGGCCGTCGGGGTCTTTGAAGATTCGGTCTAGTACGTCAAGAGCGCGTTCGATCTCGATCTCGATATGGCACTCTTCGCGGATCTCTCTTCTCGCAGCGTCGCGCACGGTCTCGCCCAGCTCGACGACCCCGCCGGGGAGGCTCCAGCGGCCCTTGCGGGGTTCGCGCCCGCGACGCACCACCAGAATCTTCCCATCGTTGAAGACCACGACGCTCACACCCACAATCGGATGAGTGGGATAGGCTCTTTCGGGAATCACAGGCACTATTATAATCAAGCTCTCGCCATCTGGCGAACGGCTTGACAGGGGGGGAGGGTGATGTGCTACACTCTCACTATGGACCGTTGGATCGCATTGCTCGCGGGGCTGCTAGCTCTCATCGTCGGCGTACTTCTCTTTTGGCTGCGCGGCCCCACGCCGCCGGTCGCGGAGACGGCGCCACGCGTCTTCGTCGTAGAGATTCGCGATCATTATTTTGATCCCCCCGGGCTCTCCCTTCGGCCCGGCGACCGCGTCATCTGGGTTTTAAAAGAGAACGCCCAGGGAGACGGGCACACCGTGACGGCGTATCATCCCAGCCAAGATCGCCCGCTGCGCATCCCCCCTGGGGCGCCGCCGTGGAATTCCGGGCTGATGACCCAGATCGGACAGTCGTACTCGTATCTCTTTGCTCTGCCCGGAGTCTATGACTATCTCTGCGTCCTGCACGAGCAGCAGGGCATGGTCGGGCGCGTCCGTGTCGGCAGTGCAGCGAGTTCTTCCGCAACGGAGCAGGGCCTGCCCGCTGCGGCCCAATCGTCCATCCCAACAGTAGACGAGCTCTCTGGAGTTGTTGGGGAGGCGTTCACGGCAATGGCACTTCTGCAAGGGATAGAGTATCTTGTTCAACAGTCTCAGACAGCGCAGGCGCTGCGCCAACTGAGAGACTTTCAGGGCGTTTTCCCGCAGAGTGCTTTAGCTGCGGCGTTGGGGAGCGTTCGAGAGCAGTTTGAGAACAGGCTTTCAGTTCTGGAAGCGTTACTGAACCGGGGGGCACCTATGAGTGCTGTCACACAGACGGTTTCTCAAGCCAAGGCCCTGCTTGAGAGCGTCGCGAAACTCTAGAGCGTGCCGCTCTTCTCCTTGAGCTTCTCTTCATCTTTGATGATGATATAGTAACGCTTCTTGTCCAAGATGCCCTCTTTTGCGAGACGATTGAGGGCTGACGTCGTGTTCTCGCGGGCCGATCCAATCAGATCAGCTAATTCTTTGTGCGTGATCTTAAAGCTGATTTGAGTCCCTTCGGGGGTCTGCTCGCCGTGCTCTTCGATCAGTCTGAGTAACTGGCGCGAGAGCCGCGTCGTGATGTCTTTGAAGACGAGATCTTCGAGCTTTTGTTCTAAATCGCGGGCCCGCTTGCCAAAGAGCTGAATGATTTCCAGAGCAAGCCAGGGCTTGCGCTCCAAGAGATAGAAGAATTTTTCGCGCTCGATGGGGTGAATAATCGCGTCTTGCAAGACTTGGGCCAAGTGTTCGCGGCGCTTCGCCCCGATCAAGACCATCTCGCCGAAGATCTCCCCAACTCCCAAAATCGCGAGGGTCAGCTTGCGCCCGCTCTCGTCCAGATAAGCGAGCTTCACCTTGCCGTCTTTAATATAGTAGACCCGGTCGTCCATATCGCCGGGCTGATAGATGACCTCGCCCTTCTTGTAGAACCGTCCTGATGTGGATTCAACGATCTCGCTCAACGCTTCGGTGATCTGCTGCCCGTTGGGCTGGTGCCCGGTCATGCTCAGCATCGTGAAATGGTTGATCATAATCTCTCTTGCCCTCTCTCGCGAGCGCGAAGGACGCTCGCGGGCTTGATGCTCTTACTCTAGCGGTGGGGCGAGGGAACCTGAAGGACTGGTGGTAGGTCAACGCAGGGGGGTTCGTGACGCGGGCAACAGCCGAGGGAGCGTTTTCGGGACAACTGCCGTCACCTGTTGATGGGACAAAAGACCAACAAGAGAGAAAAAAGAGAAGAGAATGACAAGCTTGGATAGCATGAGCAAAGCGCGCTCGGAGAAGATCGCATGGAACGCACGAGGCGTTCCCTAAGGAGAAGACTCCTTAGAAAGGAGGTGATCCAGCCGCACGTTCCCGTACGGCTACCTTGTTACGACTTCACCCCCCTCACGAAAGCGGCCTTCGGCCCTTACGGGACTTCGAGCCACTCCCGCTCGGCTGGTGTGACGGGCGGTGTGTACAAAGCCCGAGTACGTATTCACCGCGGCGTGGCTGATCCGCGATTACTAGCGATTCCAGCTTCATGAGGTCGGGTTGCAGACCTCAATCCGAACTAAGCCCGGCTTTATGCGATTGGCATCTTCTTACGAAGTAGCGGCGCTTTGTGCCGGGCATTGTAGCACGTGTGTCGCCCAGGTCGTAAGGGCCATGCGGATCAGACGTCATCCCCGCCTTCCTCCCACTTTCGTAGGCAGTCTCGCTAGAGTGCCCAGCCGAGCTGATGGCAACTAGCAACAAGGGTTGCGCTCGTTGCGGGACTTAACCCAACATCTCACGACACGAGCTGACGACGACCATGCAGCACCTGTGTTAGGGCTCCCTTGCGGGCACCCCCGGCTTTCACCGGGGTTCCCTACATGTCAAGACCTGGTAAGGTTCTTCGCGTTGCTTCGAATTAAACCACATGCTCCACCGCTTGTGCGGGCCCCCGTCA
>JAILZC010000044.1 GCA_023512665.1 Candidatus Bipolaricaulota bacterium
TTTTTATCTAAAACTACACGGCATACTCCATGCGCCTTAGTCTCGAGGGCTCGGAGATGAGTATATGAGAAATGGATCGAGTGGCCCTCTTCAGGTGGCCCTTGCAGGGCGACCCACTCGTGGCCGCCAGAGCCTGTGCCGTCGCGCACGAAGAATGGCGGCAGCCCCAACGCCACCGCACCGCGCTCCAAATCCTCGCGCAACGGGGCTTCGGCGCCCGTAAAGTACGCGATGTTCCCCTCAACGTCTGCGTAGCCCCAATTCTGAGAGCCTACGTCAAAGTACTTGACCCCCTCGGCAAACTGCTCGAGATTTTTGGCGCGGTTCCACAACCGGAACGTTCTGATCTCTTGAGTAGCGTAGAAGCCTGTGTACTGAATCGTGACGGCTTGGCCGCTCTTGAGATCGAGGCTCGCCACAGGGCCGTGGCGCGGGATGATATAGGTCGTGGTCTTGGGCGCGTCCTCAAAGTTATTGGGCTGACCGTCGCCCACTTTATTGACTTTGTATGTCTCTTCGATAGCGACGAGCGGCTCGAGCTTGCCCTGGTAGTTGCTGAAAAGTTTTCCGCCTTGCTCGACTACAGATTCTTGGTACATATCGGTCTCGTCGAGCGGGTTGACCGTCGCTGCCCACGCGATCCTTTCGTTATGCCCCAAGATCACATAGGGGATGCCGGGGAAGGTTGTTCCGACAACGTTGATGCCGTCGGCAGACTTCTGATGGATCGCGTACCAGACGCCGGGCATGTCCAGGCCCAGATGGGGATCGTTAGCCAAGAGCGCATAGCCGCTCGCAGAGTGCTTCGGGCCAATAATCCACCAATTGCTGCCGGTCTCCATCAGTTCGGCGCGCCGGAAGATCGGCGCAAAGAACTCGATCTCGCGCAACCGCTCGACGAAATCTGCCAGCATCTCTAATATTGTTGGGGAGAGCTCCGGTAGCTCTGAACCCCAAGCCCCACCAGACTCTAATCTTCCTTCGGCACTGCCCATAATCGTCGCGGGATCAGCAGGCGCCGACCGGAAGAGATCCTCAAAGAAGAGCGCGTGCCCATTGAAGCCCTTCTGACTGCCGACCTCGCGATACTTAAAGTACGTGAGCACGTTGGACGCGTCTATTTCAAACGAGAGATCGAACGTCAACAGCTTCCCCATCGCTAAAGTGTCCAACACCGTCCATGGGGCGACTGTAGTGATCTCGATCTCTTGGTACTCAGGGGGAAGCTGACCGGTCTCGTTGATCTTCTGAATGTAGGCGTTGACGCCCGCTGTATAGGCTTCTAATTCAGCACGGATCTCCGGGGTGAGATTCTTTTCGCTCAGCTCGGCAGCGCGTCGGATGCCTAGGGTGCGCAGCGTGACGTCTTGAGAGAGGGCACGAGAGCCGAGCAGCTCCGCTAATGTGCCGTTGGCCGTGCGACGCAGATTGTCCATCTGCCAGAGCCGGTCGCGCGCATGGAGCCAGCCCACAACGCGATATAAGTCCAGAGCGTTCTGCGCGGAGACGTGGGGAATTCCGTACTTGTCTTGGACGACCGTGACGGGGGCGCTCAACCCTGGGATCACAACGGGGTCGAGCTTCTGAACAGTCTGAGCCACCGGCCCCATAGAGAGGGCCGCAACGATCCCGATGACCAACACAGCGACGGCGAACTTGCGCATAGCAACCTCCCTCAAAATCTTTTCGGTGACTCATTTATAGCACGAACTCCCGTGAAAAAGCAAACCGAGCCCCTTGCCCACCTCGTATGAGATTCAGTAAGATATTCTCGGCTATGAACCTTGCGCAGCAGCTTTTGCAGACTCACTCGGTGCAGATTCGTCCGCAAGAGCCGTTTCGACTGACCTCGGGGCGGCTCTCGCCGGTCTATGTGGACGTGCGGCGGCTTATCTCGTTCCTGCAGATCCGCACAGAGATTATAGATTCTTTCGCGCAGATTGCACGAGAGCGCATCGGGCTCTCTCAGATTGACGTGATCGCCGGGGGCGAGACCGCCGGGATCGCGTATGCGGCGCTCTTGGCTGAGAGGCTCCAAAAACCCATGATCTATGTGCGCAAGGAGCCCAAGGGCTACGGAAAGTCCTCCCAGATCGAGGGCGTCCTAGAGCCGGGCCAGCGCGTCTTGCTCGTCGAAGATTTGGTCACTGACGGAGGGAGCAAGCTCAATTTTCAGCGCGGGATCGAGAGTGCCGGGGGCACAGTGCATCACTGTCTCTGCGTCTTCGAGTATTTTTCCGAAGAAGCCGGGCTGCACCGCGCGCGGGATACGCTCAGAGAGCACGGGATCGAGCTGCACTCGCTCGTCACCTGGGACGACGTGCTGAGCGTCGCGCGCGCTGATAAGACCTTGAGCGATGACGAGATCGCGGTCGTCGTGCGATTTCTCGCGGAGCTCGCAGCGTAAGAGCTATTATGGAAGAGTACGTGCACGTCGTCACAACAGTCCCAACGAAAGAGGAGGGCGAGCGGATCGCCCTAGCGCTTTTGCAGCGCCATCTTGCCGGATGCGTCCAGATCGTAGGGCCGATGACGAGTCTTTATTGGTGGCAAGGGAAGATCAAGAAATCTGAAGAATGGCTTTGTATTGTCAAGACAGAAAGGGCACTCTTCGACACCATCGAGAGAGCAATCACCGCGATGCACCCGTATAAAGTCCCAGAGATCTTGGCTATTCCCATCACCGAGGGAAGCGAAGGCTATCTTGAGTGGTTGCGGGAGCAGACTGCTGAAGCTCGTAAAAAATAGTAGAGGGATTTAATGAAACGCTTTCTCCAGCGGCAAGTCTTCAGCCCGCTCGTGGACTTCTCGTACATAGTGATGAGCTTGCTCTTCGCTGGAGGCTTCCCCCGCTGGTACGAGCGCCTCAATGCGTGGCACTATCGTCGTCAAGCCCAAAGCTATGATCAGAGTGTTATAGAGCTAGAAGGGGCGCGCTACGCCCAAGCGTTAGAAGCGGGACTGCAAGCCCTCTCCGTACAGCCCCAAAAAATTCTCGACGTCAACACTGGGACGGGTTTTGTCGCCCAAAAAGTCCAAGAGCGCTTTCCGGGCGCCCAGATCGTGGCGACCGATCTGTCGGAAGCGATGCTCGCCCAAGCGCGAGCGCGCTGCCCCCAGATCGAGTTTATACGAGCTGATACGGCAAAACTCCCGTTTGAGAGCGAGAGCTTTGATCTGGTGACGCTGCACAACGGGCCGCCGCATTTTAGGGAGATGGCGCGCGTCTTGCGGTCGGGCGGTCAGATGCTGATCGCGTTCACGTCGGGGGCGCGGGTGCCGCGCGTGCTGCTGCGGCGCTGGCTCACGATGGCCCAACACTTTGGGAGAGTCGAGCTTGGCAGGGCCGGCGATGGCTTGTGGGTGATCGTCACAAAATTCTAGTTATTCGAACCAGCCACGACGCTTGAACCACCAGAACATCCCGCCCCCGATGAGCAGCATCAGCGCCAGCACGCTGGGATACCCCCAGGGTTGACTCAGCTCGGGCATAAACTCAAAATTCATCCCATAAATACTCGCAATGAACGTTAACGGGAGGAAGATCGTGGCGATCACCGTCAGGGTTTTCATAATGTCGTTGAGCTTGTTGGAGATGAGCGCCTGGTGGATGGCCATGTCCGTAGAGATCACTTCGCGATAGGTGAAGATGAGATCGTTGATGCGCGCTAAATTGTCGTAGACATCGCGAAAGTAGACGCGCAGGCTCTTCTTAATGAATGGCAGTTCGTCCCCGGAGAGGCGACGGATCAGCTCCAACTGCGGGCTCAAGACCCGCTGGAGATAGACGATATTCTTGCGGAGCTTGGCGGCCTGTTGCAGGGCGGCCTTGTCGGGGTTGGTGAAGATCGCCTCTTCGAGCTCGTTGATCTCTTCATCGAGCCAGCTCAGGAGCTGTAAGTTGTCGTCCACCAATAAGTCAATGATCGTATGGGCTAAGTAATCCGGGCCGCGCCCGATGATGCGCGCCTCCGAGCTGTTGAGCCGCGCCAGAGTCATCTCGATGCACTCCATGCGCTCGGTGTGCACGGTGATAAGAAAATTCCTCCCCAAGAAGAGATCGAGTTCCAGGGCGCTCAAGCTCTTCTGGATGCGATCCACGTCGGCGTCGCGCAGCACGATCATCAGGCCGTTATCGTAGGTGTCTATCTTCGGACGATACTGGGGATTGATCAAATCTTCGACGGCGAGGGGATGGAGGTTGAACAGTTCACCCATCTTTTGAATCTCGGCAGCTTCTGGTCTGGGGAAGTCGAGCCAGAAGGTCACCCCAGGCTGGCCGATCTTCGCCGCAAGATCAGGGAGGGCAATGTCGGTCAGTAAGCCCTGGCCCTCCTCATAGACGAACGTTCGCAGGGGCATCACCTCCGCTTGCTATGGCTTAAAGATTAATACACAACGAAGATTTTGTCAACATCGCGCTCTGAGCGTTTCTATTGGCTTTCGTCTTTGAGATGTATTTCTTCTTTCTCCCAAAAGCCGGAAGCCAATTGCGGCGTTTTTATACGGTCTTCTGAGGTCGAACAATGTCCGTTAAGAAAACTTAACGGACTTAGATCGAAATCTTATCTTCCGTAGGCGATTCTAAGCGATCGTGCTCGTGAAAGTAGACCCGCGTCGTCTCAATCGAGCGGTGCCGTGCCGCGATCTGGGCCTCGATGATCGAAGCGCCGCTCTGGATCGCAAGCGTCACGAAGCTATGGCGGAGGCTGTGCGGCGAGATCTTCTTGTTCTTCAGCCCGGCCTTGATGAGATAGCTATTGATAATACGGTTGACTTGGCGGGTGGTGAGCCGTCCGCCCTTGTTGCGCGCCCGCACCCCTATAAATAACGGCTCGGAGGGCTTGGCCCCGCCGCGCGCTGCCAGCCAGTCTTCCAGTGCTTGCACCGTCGGCTCCGCGAGCACGACGAACTCGTCGCGCTCATCGCGGCCCTTCCCCCAGATTCTCAAGATCTGCCGCCCACGACGGTTTTCAATGTCCCCGACGTTGGCCCGCACGACCTCGATGACTCTGAGGCCGTTGCGGGCCATTAGGTTCATCATGGCGAAGTCGCGCTTGCCCATGAGCGTGGCGCGGTCTACGGAGTTGAAGAGCTTGCGCAGGCCCTCGCGCGAGATGTCTTGGCGCAAGTGTCCGCGCGGCCGCCGAACCCCCTTGACGTTCTCTATCGGGTTTTCGGGATAGAACCCCTCGGCGACGCAGTACTGAAAGAATCGTCTCAGCGCGACAAGATACGTCGCCACAGTATTCGCCGCGCGACACTGCCGGAGCCACTCTTTGTAGAGCTTGATCTCGCTCTGCGTGACCAAAGCTTCAGGAGGTTTGCCGTTGCGCCAGTTGAGAAAATTCTTCAGCCCCTCGCGATAGGTGCGCGTGGATGCGGGATTGACGTCGAGAGAACCGATGAAAGATTCGATCAGTTCTGACAAACTGTGCATTTGCCTCATCCGAGTCATGGTCGCCCCCTCTGATGCCGTATTATACCAGAGGGGGGTGGGGCGTGCGCAAGTTGCCCCCTCCTGCGGTGCCCAACGTCCGCATGTAAGAAAGTCTTTGTCCTTGGGCGTGATCGGGGCTACTATTAGACTAAAGCACACGAGTAGACTAATTATGAAGGAGGACGAACCGACGATGAAGCGTCTGAGTATCGTGCTGCTGGCCGTGATGGTCGCGGTGGCGTTGCCCGTGTGGGCGCAGTCAGACAAAGACGAGTTGGCCGAGAAGGTCTTCAAGCTTGAACAGGGCTTCAAGCGCATGGAGCAGATGCTCAAAGACCTCTCGTTCCAGGTGCAGCAAGCGGGAGGCTTGGGGGATATCGTTAAAGAGATCTCGTTTGAACTGAAGCGAGCCGAGAGTATGCTCCGCGATCTGCAAGGGTTGGAGAAGAAGATTTCTGACGAAATCCAGCCCAAGATCGCCAATCTCGAGACGAGCATTGCGGGCTTAGCTCGGGGGACGAAGGAGAAGCTCGATCTGCTCTCGTCACGAATCTTTCAGAGCGAGGGCATGATTGACCAGCTCAACGTTCGGCTAAAGACGATGGAAGACCGGGTCCGTCAAGTGTTAAATTTGAATGACCAAGTGATGGCGCTGCAGGAGCGCGTGAGCGTTCTTGAGAAGCAGATCAAGATGCCCGTTGACCCTCAGAAGGCCGACGAGCTCACACAAAAGATCGCGGAGCTGCGCGAGCAACTGAAGGGTCTGGGCAACGTCGTGTCGGGTCTGACCAACAAAGTGCTCAAGACCGAAGAGGGCATTTCGGCATTGCAAGTGAAGCTTGAGGAGCAAGCTGCGCAAGTCCAGAAGATGCAGGAGGAATCAGCCGCACTGAAGAAACGCCTCGCTGCTGCGGAGAGCCAGATGCAGACCAATATGATGATCGGCGCGTTGGGTGTGGCTATCGGGGCTTTAGCAGCATTGAAAGCGTTCGGGGTCTTTTAGAGAAGTCTGGTGAGTCTCTAGAGTCGTGAGTCTAGGAGTCAGGACCTCGACTTTATAGACTCTTGATTGTCCAGCAGCGCGATCCCCTCTATCTCGATCGCGGCGTCTCGAGGGAGCCTCGAGACCTCGACGAACGATCGAGCTGGAGGGTTCTCTTTGAAATATTCTGAGTAGACCTGATTGATCGCCTGAAAGTGTTGTAAATCTTTGGCGAAGACGGTCACCTTGACGAGCTTGTCCATCGAGCTGCCCGAAGCTTCTAAGATCGCTTTGAGATTTTCTAAGCACTGTCGTGCTTGGGCTTGGATATCGCCTTGGACGAGATGGCCCGTGGAGGGGTGGAGGGGGTTCTGTCCCGTCAATATTATAAATTTATTCGCGAGGATCGCTTGTGTGTAGGG
>JAILZC010000045.1 GCA_023512665.1 Candidatus Bipolaricaulota bacterium
ACCGTCCTCTGCGCTACGGCCTCGTTGCCTCCTGCCAACAGCCCAAACCCCGCCCCAGCGCACAAGAGCGCCAGGCCCAACAGACGGACTGACTTAATCTTGATGATGTCCATTCTGGACACCTCCTCAGTAGAGCTAGCCCTAGCATAAACTATGAGCGTCACGAAAACGTCTCGGAGATTTCGCGTACCTGAAGCCGCCAATTGACACCTGCAATCTTTTGCATTACAATAAACTGCAATTATGGAACGCCAATTGACCCTGAGAATATCGGAGGAGCTGGCCCAAAAGCTGGAACGAGCCGCCCAGCGCCTGCGCCGCAAGCGCTCGGAAGTGGTGCGCTTGGCCCTAGAGCAGTTCTTGGAAGACCAAATAGAAGCGCGCCCCATAGAGCGCGCCCGTGATCTGGTGGGGAGTATCGAGAGTGGCCTGCCCGATCTGGGCACCCGCCATAGAGAATATCTCTTAAAGCGCCTGCGCCATGGCCACTGAACTGCTGCTCGACACCGGGGCTTTTGTCGCTCTAGTGGACCGCAGCGAGAGGCGCCATGCCGATTGCGTGGCCGTCCTGGAGCAATGGGCTGGCCCCATCGTGACCACTGAGGCCGTCCTGACCGAGACGCTCTATCTGGTTGGGCCGGAGTGGGCAGCCCAGCGCGTCTGTCTGGAATTCTTCTTGCGCGGCGCATTCGTATTGATCCCCTCGTCGGTGAGCAGTCTGCGGCGGGTCGCAACACTCATGGAGAAGTACCGTGATCTGCCGATGGACTTTGCCGATGCTACGTTAGTCGCGTTAGGTGAGGAGCTGGGGACCGACTGGGTCTTTACGCTGGATCATCGAGGCTTCTCGACCTATCGCCTGCATGGTAAGAGATCCTTTCGTTTGATGCCTCAAGGCTAACGATTTATTAAAAAGATTGACAAACCGACTTCCATTCTATATGCTATATACAGCACTAGCACTGGAGGTTGTGCAATGGGCACTCAGGTAGCTGAGCGCAAGACGCAAGTCTACTTCCCAGAAGAACTCCATCGGCAGCTTAAGGAATATGCCAGGCGCAACGAGATCTCTATGGCCGAAGCGATTCGCCAAGCCGTCCGGCGCTATCTCCAAGATGAGGGCCTGTCGGCCTCAGATTGGGAGAACGATCCGATCAATAAGATTATCGGTATGGCCAAAGATGTCAACGTCACCGATGGCTCAGAGAACCATGATTACTACGCCTATGGGTTCCCACTGAAACGCAAGTTCCGTAAGGATAAGTGACGTGCCCGAGAGAATCTTTGTAGATACTGGGGCCTGGATTGCCCTGTATGTGCCCAGAGATGTTCATCACCAAGAAGCCCGCGCGGCCTGGGAGGAGCTTGCGCACCACCACGCCGTGACAACCAATTACGTCATCACTGAGGCTATCACAGCAGTCCGACGGCTCGCTGGGCACAGACGAGCCATCGAACTTGGAGAAGCTTTGCTCAAGAGCCGTGCGTTGCGCCGTCTCTACATAGATGAGCCTCTGGAGCGAGCAGCTTGGGCGTTCTTCACCAAGTACAATGACCAAGACTTCAGCTTCACCGACTGCACCTCCTTCGCCGTGATGACCGCTGAGAAGATCAAGAAAGCCTTCACGTTTGATCGGGATTTCCAGATTGCTGGCTTTCAAGTCCTGCCCTAGCGCCGCTGACGAACACATTGGCGCCCCGCGCACTATCTCAGTAGAATACAGGCGCAACTGCGAAAGGAGTTGATAGAATGCACATCCGCTTGGCCGGCCTCACGATGTTGTTGCTCTCGCTGATGGTTCCCGCCCTGCACGCCCAACAAGCCCCGAGGCAACCCCACGTCGTCTTCCCCGGAGATGCTCAATTCTCTGAGCTCGAAAGCGCCTTCCAGGAGAAAACAAAAGTGAGCGGCTCAGCGTGGGCCGACGAGTTTCAGAAGCGCCAGCCCTTCGGCCAAGTGCGCAGCAGCACCGGCATCACCGGGACGCTCTTCACGGAAGCGTTCGCGCTCGTGGCTCTCGTTGCCGGCCAAGTCCCGTATATCGTCTACGGGACGATTGACATCCCCCAGGGCGCCAAGCTCGCCGGACGAGACTTTTCCGGCAAGTACGGGATCGTCGTCATCGCTAACCCGTTCGTCACTGCGCTCTTAGACATTCCCACGGGCACCATTGGGGCTTTCGTGATACTCCCGGTGAGCGGCACGACCCCGCTCTTCCCGATCTTCCCCATCGCGCCCTTCTTGGGCCCCGTGGGGATCTTTCAGATTCTCTTCTCGCTGATCACGGTGACCCCAGCAGCGCCTCCAGCCCCGCCCGCTCCACAAACCCCTCAAGCCCCTGCACCGACATGCCCACAAGATCTTCCTAATAAAAGCGACGTCAACATGCCCATCACCGAGCCCGCCGTGATCGCCACGATCTCGGACACCGCAAAGCTCTTCGAGATTGGCGTGGCGCCGCCGGCATTCTTGACCGTGCAGTCGTTCACCCAGTCGTTACAGTTTTCGTATGTGACGGCTGTCTATAGACGAATTGGCATCATCATCGGGCCGGGAAGCCAACAGATCCCTCTGGCAGTGGAGATGCCCTTCGCGCTCTTCGTCACCACGGGCCAGAAGGCGGCGTGCCTCCAAGCGACGCCCAAGCTCGTCAATAACGTCCTCACGATCGTTGGAACGCTCAGCGCCA
Organism: Candidatus Bipolaricaulota bacterium; assembly: GCA_023512665.1. GTDB lineage: Bacteria > Bipolaricaulota > Bipolaricaulia > RBG-16-55-9 > DRXL01 > JANXCC01. Next base: position 2,691 of record JAILZC010000045.1, read on the forward strand.
ATTGAGCGTGATCGCTATGGAACAGAAAGCCTTTCAAGACTATTACCCCGATAATCTCAGCTACTGTTATGGCTGCGGCCGGCTCAACGAGCACGGGCTGTACATCAAGAGCTACTGGGAGGGAGACGAAGCCGTCTGTCGCTTCACGCCGAAGCCCTATCACAGCGCGATCCCCGGCTATGTGTATGGAGGGCTGATCGCGTCGCTCATTGATTGTCACTCCACGGGGACGGCTTCAGCAGCGGCTTATAAAGCCCAAGGGCGCGAGATGGGCAGCGAGCCCCCACTGAGATTCGTCACGGCTTCTTTGAAAGTGGACTATCTCCGTCCGACGCCCCTGGGCGTGCCCTTGGAAGTGCGCGCAACAGCAAAAGAGATCAGCGGGCGCAAAGTGATCGTCGCATCGCGCCTGATCGCCAACGGCGAAGTCTGCGCGCGCGGCGAGGTCGTGGCGGTGCAGATGCCGGAGCACCTGCTCACATCCGAGGGGCATGGAGCCGCGCCCACGCGATGAGCGCCTCCAGCAGCGCCCGCAGGCGCTCCCGCGTCTCTCTCTCAATCAGCTGCCCGTGGGCGTCGAACTTCTCTCGCGCGTGAGTGATAAACAGCTCCGGCTTGGGCAGCACGAGCATCTCCAAAGCCGCGCAGATCTCGCGCAGATGGAGCTGGGCGCGCAGCGTGCCAAAACGCCCCGTGCTCACACCGAAGATTGCCACCGGCTTGTTCTCACATGGCGGGTCAGGTGTACACGAGGCCCAGTCTAACGCGTTCTTGAGCACCCCAGAGATCGAGTGATTGTACTCTGGGGTGGCGATGAGCAGGGCATCGCTCTGCGCAATCGCCGCGCGAAACGCCCTCACTGGGTGAGGGAATGGCTCGATATCCTCGTTGTATAGGGGAATAGACGACAGATCGAAGAGCTCCAATGTCGCTCCCGCCGGGAGCAGCTCCCCTGCGGCGCGCAGCGCCGCGGTGTTGTACGACTGCTTGCGCAGGCTTCCAGATATCCCTAAAATCTTCATGACTATCATTGTAGCGCGAGGAGACAAGCCATGCAGCCGCTGGTGGGCGTGATTATGGGATCACACTCCGACTGGGAGACGTTGCAACACGCTGTGAAGACGTTAGAAGGGCTGGGAGTCCCTTACGAAGTGCGGGTCGTCTCCGCGCATCGCACCCCCGATCTGCTCTTCGAGTATGCGGCGTCTGCGGAGGGCAGGGGCCTGGAGGTGATTATCGCTGGGGCGGGGGGCGCGGCCCATCTGCCGGGGATGACCGCATCGAAGACTCTCTTGCCCGTGCTCGGTGTCCCCGTCGAATCGAAGGCGCTGCAAGGGCTTGATTCGCTGCTCTCGATCGTGCAGATGCCCGCGGGCGTCCCCGTGGGCACGCTCGCTATTGGGAGGGCCGGGGCGATCAACGCAGCCCTGCTCGCCACAGCGATCCTCGCCAACAAACACCCGCAGTTTCGCGAGGCGCTGAAGCGCTACCGTGAAACTCAGACTCAAGAAGTGCTAGACCATCCCGATCCGCGATGAAGATCGGTGTTCTCGGTGGCGGCCAATTGGGACGAATGCTCGCGCTCGCGGGCTATCCGTTGGGCCTGCGCTTCTGCTTCCTCGATCCCTCCCCCCAGGCGTCCGCCGGTCATCTCGCCGAGCTGGTCATCGCTCACTATGATGATCCCGACGCCCTCCAACGCTTCGCTGCGCAGGTCGATCTCGTGACGTATGAGTTCGAGAACGTCCCCGTTGAGAGCGCGCGTCAGCTCGCGCAGCACCGTCCCGTTTATCCTCCACCCGAAGCCCTCGAAGCCTCCCAAGATCGTCTCACGGAGAAGCGCTTCTTCCGGGGCTTGGGCATCCTCACACCGGCCTTTGCTCCCGTGGCCAGCCTGGCAGAGCTGGAGCAAGCCGTCGAGCAGCTCGGACTCCCGGCAGTGCTCAAGACGCGACGCTTCGGCTATGACGGCAAGGGCCAAATGATCCTGCGCGCGCCAAGCGATCTCCGACCCGCCTGGGAGGCTCTGGGCCGTCTTCCTCTGATCTTGGAAGAATTCATCGCGTTTGATCGCGAGCTCTCTCTCGTGGCCGTGCGCGGGCGCGATGGGGCGTTGGCATTCTACCCCCTCGTGGAGAACCACCATCGGGACGGGATCCTGCGGCTCTCGCTGGCTCCGGCTCCACGGCTGACGCAAGAACTGCAAGCCGTAGCCGAGAGCTACGCGAAGAAGATCCTCGAAGCGCTCAACTATGTTGGGGTTCTGGCCCTCGAACTCTTCGAGCGACATGGAGAGCTGCTCGCCAACGAGATGGCCCCACGGGTGCACAACTCCGGACACTGGACGATCGAAGGAGCTGAGGCCAGCCAGTTTGAAAATCACCTGAGAGCAATCGTGGGCTGGCCCCTGGGCTCGACTGCCGCACGGGGCCAATGCGCCATGCTCAATCTCATCGGGGAGATTCCCAAGATTGACGAAGTGCTGAAGGTCCCTGGCGCGCATCTGCATCTCTACGGCAAAGCGCCGCGACCGGGGCGCAAGCTGGGCCATATTACGCTCTGCGAGCCCACCAACGAGGCGCTCGAAGCGAAGCTCGCGCACCTGCAGCCGTTTATCCGTTAATGTATAATTCATAGCGTTCATGATCATTAATGCACAAGGAGTGGTGGCAGATATCTACAGACGCCTATTACACCCTCGAAGAAGCAGCCAAGCTGCTCAAGCTCCATCCTCAGACGCTGCGTCGCTGGATTCATCAAGGGAAACTCGCGGCCAAGCGCTTTGGCAAGCAGTACCGCTTGCGCCTGGAAGACCTCGAACGAGCCGCGCAACCGGCCTTCTCGGAGGCAGCGGAGCTGAGCCCTTTTGATCGAATGGCCTTGGCTTCTCTGGCTGAGCTATGGGATAATGAGGAAGATGCCGTCTACGACGACTGGAAGGAGCTCTATAGCGTTAAGGAGGGCTGAAGAAGCCCTCGGTGGTGACTTCGTGGCTGGCGACGATCTCCCCCCGCTTAGTGCAGCTCAAGGTCGGGCATTTGAGGGCGCAGGACCTGCGAGAGGTCGAGAAGCGTTTGCGGATCGCGTTAGAGCTATGAGCCAGAGAGAGGGCCGGGCGGCCCCGGCCCCCCTCTCGCGCCTCTCCCGCGAGGGCGAAGCACGCTTCGCCCCTACTCGACCGTCACCTTGACCAAGATGCGCGCCAGGCCCATGTACTCGGTCGAGATGTGACTGTAGAACTCATAGTCAATCCCGATGGTCGTCTCGCCTTTCTCCTTGGCCGTGAACTCGATCTCGCCGAACGGCTCCCCTTGGGGCCCTTGGACGAGGATGACCTTTGCCTCGGCCACCTCCGGTTTAGTGTTAAATCTGACGACGGGGCTATACAGTTTCTCGTAATAGAGTTCCGCCGTCTTCTCCTTCAGCTCGGCCAATCTCACCGTCTGCCCGACCTTGAGCTTGTACTCGCGTGAGGCGACTTCCATCGGCCAGAGCGTCCCGGCGGTCGCGCCTGAGTGATGCGAGGTGATAGTCGTTCTGCCTCCGCTGGTGGTGACCTTGAAGCCCTTCGGCCCGTCGTCTTTGATGAGCCGCACCAAGAAGACGGGGGCTTGTTGCTGCAGAGCAGCATCAGCAGCAGAAGCGCTCGAAGCCGCGGCGGCACACCCAAGGGCGACTTCGATGCTCTCGATGTCGTTCACCGTAGCCTTCGCCGGCTCCTGAGTGACGTTGACTTGGATAGCAACTGCCTCATTGCTTGCCGGAGTATGCTCGCCATTCAGTTTACGCTTCTGCACTCCACGTCGGAATTCCAAAAAGACATTGCGCAGGATTTCAAGGGAGTTCAGCCTGCCCGCACTATCTGTTCTCCCGATCACTGTCAACGTCCAGTTAGTTACAATCGGCTCTGTAGAAATCCTCCGTTGAAGGGAGTATAGCAGACGAGACAGGAGCCAGTCCAGGAGGGTCACCCCCAGCTTCACGGCCCGCTCCACATTGTAGACCAAGCACATGACCACCAGCTCCCGAAACTGCCGCCACCCCACCCGGCTACTCACCGCATCTCCATACGTGCGCTTGAGCACCGAGATCCCCGTCTCCACCAAGCTCCGTC
>JAILZC010000046.1 GCA_023512665.1 Candidatus Bipolaricaulota bacterium
CGACACGATAGTTGCCCACGCGCAGCTTATAAGCACCACGGAGATGTTTCTGGAGAGGTCTATGTTTGACAGATTCAGCGTTTTCAGCAAGCCATCTTAGTTTTTTCAAGATATGTTGGGCTAGCACTTGCTCTAAACTGGCTAAATCATCGCTCGCTTGGGGGTCAAATTCAACGTGGTACACAAGCTACCACTCTAAGCCGAGCTTTTTAGCAACCGTTGCGGCAGAAATCCCGCGTGCTCCCCGACGTTCGCGAGCTAAACTCTTCTTCAGACGCTCTTTGACTTCGTCTTGCAGCTGCAGCCCTTCATCGGGATCACCTAAAAGCTCCCACAGCTTGTGCTCCACTATCTGCTCAACAAGTTCTTGAAGCTCTGCCATTGTGAGATCTCTCACCGTAGCCATTGCTTGCTCCTTGGTATCACTAATGTATCTTAACGAGATTCAGCCCCTTCGACAAGCTCATAGCCCTTTGTCGTGGGACGCGCGGAAAAGACAGTATACCCCTGTTGAGCAAGCCCGTGAATGGCTAACTCCGTTTGAGCAGGAGAGCGCCAGATGGCGTAATAGGTCGGCCCGCTGCCGCTCATGCCCCACAGATCGGGCTTCAGCCCTTTTATAATGTGGCGCAGCTCGCGGAGCTGCGGGCAGAGCCGCAAGGCGGCTTCTTCAAGGTCATTAGTGCAGTCAATTCCTGCACCTCCCCCCTTTCCCCTCACCCCTATCTCCCCTCTCCCTCCGAGGGGAGAGGGGATGGGGGTGAGGGTGGGCATGAGCCTGGCATATTCGCGATAGACAGCTTCAGTCGAGAGCGAGCAGTCCGGCTTCACGAGTAGAAAGATGTGCTCCCCCCACGGCGAAGGAAGCTTTTCGAGAATCTCCCCTCGGCCACGCCCGCGACACAGCCCTCCCACCAGAAAGTACGGGACGTCGCTGCCGAGTTCGAGGGCGAGCCGACGCAGTTGGGCATCGCTGAGTCGGAGCTGCAACAGCTCATTCAGCCCAACGAGCGTCGCTGCGGCATCGCTCGAGCCGCCACCGAGCCCTGCCCCTATGGGGATGCGCTTCTCAAGACGAACGCGCACCCCCGCTCGTGTGGGCGAGAGAGAGAGCACACGTTCAGCAGCGCGATAGACAAGATTCTCTCGCCCCTGGGGGAGTGCCCAAGGGCTGACGATCTCGAGCTGAATTTCGGGCTCTTCGAGGGGCTCCACCGTGAGCGTATCGTGCACATCTATGCTCTGGAAGAATGTCTCTATCTCATGGTACCCGTCGGGTCGCTTTTGCAGAACCCGCAGGCCAAGATTGATCTTAGCGAAGGCCCTCACGGTCTTGCTCATGGCTTTATGATAATATACTATAAGACGAATTGCAGCAGAGGGGGTAGTCTATGGCTGACCAGGTCGAACTTGAGAGAAAGCTCCGCATCCAGACGGAGACCCCGACGGGGGAGAGCGGCGCCCTCGGCCCCGACGAGATCGGCAGAATCTGCATCGCGGAAGAGCTCTCCATCGCGACGGAAGAGAAGAAGACCCACATTGAAGTCTATCTCCCTGAAGAGAAGCGCAACGAGCTTGCCCTTGGGGATTACGTCGTCATCCCCTTGGGGTATAAAGACTATAAAATCTTCGCGAGCGTCGAGCAGCTCTGCTATCGCAAGCGCGACGCTCTCGACGACATGAGCGAGGTGCACGTCTTCGTTGGGGCATACCGCCTCAGCGAGGATGACTATATTGAGACAGCTATTTTAAACCCGATCTCGATGATCGGCCCGGAGCACCAAGCTCTCGAAGTGCGCTACATCCCTAAGCCCAATACGATCGTCCGCAAGGTGACGGGCGAAGACGAGGTGAAGATCGGGCTGGACATCCCCGACTCTGGGATCTTTCTGGGGCATGTCGCGGTCAACGGCGAGCCGATCCAGACCCGCCAGAACCAGTATGTGCCGTACTACCTCATCAACGACGAGAAGAAGACCGGCGACCCCATGATCTTTATGCACGTGCTGATCGCGGGGATGAGCGGGCGCGGCAAGACCCACGTCGCCAAAAATTTCTTGCGGCAGATCGTCGGGTCGGTCTATCCCATGGAGCGGCGCGGCGGGGAGCAGCGCAAGCCGTGTATCGTGATCATTGACCCGGAGAACGAGTACTGGAAGATGCGCGAGGACAACCCCTACCTCACCAAAGAAGCCCAAGAGATGCTCTTTGGGCACGGCGTGCAGTTTGGCGGCGTGAAAGAAAAACTGACCGTCTATGCTGCCGTGGAGGGCGAGCCGCGCTACTCCGGCTGCCCTAAGTACACAAACTTCACGATCCCGTTCGCGCTCGTGAGAGATTTTCCGTACTTGATCGCAGGCGGCGAGCTCGACGAGAACCAGTACGTCTCGTTGGTGCAGTTGGTGCGCGACTTCTTCTATCAGAGCGAGCACGGCACGTATCGCGAGTTCTTAGAGTTTGTGGACAACCCCGCGACCCTCGAGATGTACAAACAAAACGGGCGGATTCATCCGGCGACGTTTCAGGCGTTGCAACGCCGCGTGGATCGTCCGCAATTTGCAAGAGTTTTTGATCAAGGGGCCAATTCCCTCACCCAGCTCTACAGCGATATTTTCGCCGAGGATGTTATCAGCGTCTTTGCGACCAAGCACCTCAGCCCCGACGCCGAGCGCATCGTCGTCTTGGCCATACTCTCCATGATCGCCGACGCCAAGCTCAAGAGCGCCCATACGGACTGGGGCAAGCGGATCGAGAAATTCCCGATCGTCTTAGTAGTAGACGAAGCTCATCGCTACTTTACGAAGGACCAGACCCAGCAAGATCGCATTATTGTGGACAAATTTATCAAAGCGGCCAAGCAAGGGCGCAAGCATCGCTTGGCGTTAGTGCTCATCACGCAGAGCCCGCAGGACGTCAACGAGACGGTGCTCGCTCAGATCAGCACGCGGATTCTGTTGGGTATGGAGCGAGAGATGGCCGAGCTGGCCGGGGCGCCGCCGCGCTATCAGAAAGTGTTGCCGTACTTTGAGCGCGGGCGGATGGTCGTGCACGCTCCTGACAACTCTAAGCCTCTGGAGCTACGCGGACTGGACTTTTGCGTGGTGATGCACTAAGATAATGCCAACAGTATTGCGAATCGGGTCATATCGGTTTTTCTTTTACGCCGGGGATCGCGATGAGCCACCTCATGTGCATGTGGAGCGTGGTGAGGCCATTGCCAAATTCTGGCTCGATCCCGTAAGATTACAGCGGAGCAAAGGATTCGCGAGGAGTGAAGTCCACAAGATTCAAAAGCTTGTGGAGGAGAACGAAGAGCTTTTGCTCAGGAGATGGAATGAGTTCTTTAAGGACTGAGATACAGCCAGTTGCGATACAGGATGTTCGCGTTACCGACGATGCTCTGATCGTCGAGCTCTCGGATGGGCGTATTGTTTCTGTGCCGTTGGCGTGGTATCCTCGGCTCTTACATGGGACTCCACAGGAGCGCCGGAACTGGCAGCTCATTGGCAAGGGCGAAGGGATCCATTGGCCTGATTTAGATGAAGATATTAGCGTAGAAAATCTTCTCTTGGGGAAGCCTTCTGGGGAGAGCCAACGTTCGTTCAAGCGATGGCTAGAGCAACGGGCTGCTCAGGTCAAAAAGGCTACAAGAACGAAGTGAGGGATGGGCAAGAAGAAGCGCGATCTCAAGGCGATTGCTAGTTGGCAGGAGCGCATTGCAGAGCACCAACAGAAGATCGAAGCAGAGATGAAACGAGCTCGTCCACGTTTGTATCTCATCGAATTTTGGAAGAAACAGATAGCGACGTGGGAAGACCAAATTAGCCGTAGGAAGAGGAGGTTGAAACGATGAAGGCAGCTCCGGTCAAGAAGCAGCCCCTGTCCTCTGCTCAGTTGCAGGAAGCTTTTGAAACCCTTTATGATGAACTTTGTGCGGAGTTTGCCAAGGTACAAACCAACGCTCGCAAGTTCCGGCAAGCCCGCCCCGGTACAGAGATGTACGATCAAGCTTGGGCGAACTTCTATGTCTCACTGAATGTGTTGGAGACCAAGGCCCGTTCGTTGCAAGAGGTCTTAGATCAAATCAGTGAGCATTTGAACAATGAAGAAAACTAACTTGCTCTAAAGGAGTGTTGAGCTTATGGTGCAGCAGGTTTTGGCCCGCAGCGAGGTCCCAGTCGAGCAGACCTGGGACATTCACAGTGTCTTCCCTTCCGACAGCGCGTGGGAAGAAGAGATCAAGAAAGTCACAGATTCCCTCCCGCAGATCGCGTCGTTCCGCGGGCGCCTGGGGGAGAGCCCCAAGGTCTTGGCCGACTGGTTTGACATGGTCGAGCGGGTCGGGCGCAGCTTGGGAAAGATCGTCGTCTACGCGGGGATGCAGCATCACGTAGACACGACCGACCAAGCCGCCGCGGCCAAGAACGATCGCGCCCGCGGGCTCTTCGCGCGCGTCATGGCCACGATGGCCTTCGCCGAGCCAGAGATGCTCGCTATCGGCTTTGAGAAGCTCCGGCAATGGACCAAAGAAGACCCCAGATTAGCAATCTACGGGCACTATTTCGATGACCTGGAGCGCCGCAAAGAGCACATTCGCTCGGCGGAAGTCGAAGAACTCTTACGCCAAGTGATTGACCCATTCCGTACAGCGGCTGCGACGCACGGCATTCTCTCCGACGCTGAGCTGACGTTCAAGCCCGCTGCCGGCGGCCACGAGATCACCCATAGCACTATAAGCACCCTGCTCCATCACCCCGATCGGGAAGCGCGCCGGACGGCGTGGGAGAACTATTGCGATGCGTTCTTGGCGTTCAAAAACACTATGGCCAACTGCATCGCCGCTGGGGTCAAGCAGAATGTCTTCATGGCCCGCGCCAGAAAATATAAGTCTGCCCTCGAAGCCGCGCTCGTATCGAATCACATTCCCGTCGAGGTCTTTCACAATCTCATTCAGACGTACAAGAAGCACTTGCCCATCTGGCATCGCTACTGGCGGATGCGTCGCAAAGCTCTGGGCTACGATAGGCTCTACGTCTACGATACGCGAGCGCCGCTCACCCAGAAGAATTTCACCATACCGTTCAAGCAGACGGTCGAGTGGATTTGCGAGGGGATGAAGCCCCTGGGCGACGAGTACGTCCAGACGCTGCGCAAGGGGGTACTCCAAGAGCATTGGGTGGACTACGCGGTGAACAAGGGCAAGCGCATGGGCGCTTTTTCGTCTGGCTCTCCGGGGACGCACCCGTTTATTCTGATGAGCTACACCGACGATATCTTCAGCCTGAGTACGCTGGCCCACGAGCTGGGGCACTCGCTCCACTCGTACTACACGTGGAAGACCCAGCCCTTTATCTATGCGCGCTACTCGCTCTTCGTCGCCGAGGTCGCCTCGAACTTCAATCAAGCGATGGTGCGAGACTATCTCTTGAAGACTCAGAAAGACCCAGACTTCCAGATCACCGTGATCGAAGAGGCGATGGCGAACTTCCACAGATACTTTTTCATCATGCCCACGCTGGCGCGCTTTGAGTTGGAGATTCACGAGCGGATCGAGCGCGGCGAGGCGCTCTCCGCTCAGACTTTGATAGATTTGATGGCCGATCTCTTCGCCGAGGGCTACGGAGATGAAGTCGTCATAGACAGAGATCGCGTGGGGATCACCTGGGCGCAGTTTGCCACGCACTTATACGCGAACTTCTATGTCTATCAGTACGCGACGGGGATCTCTGGGGCGCACGCGCTCGCGGAGGGCGTGCTCTCCGGCAAGCCCGGCGCGGCCCAAAAGTACATAGAATTCTTAAAAGCGGGCGGATCGCTCTTCCCCTTAGACGCGCTCAAGCTCGCCGGGGTCGATCTCTCTTCACCGGAGCCGGTCAACCAGACCTTCGCGTTGATGGCCCGCTATGTCGAGCAACTCGAGCACTTAACGGAGCGCCGATGAACACGAACGGGAACGCCGCTCCGGAGTGGACGTCTCCAGAACTAGAGAGACTGACAGAAGAGATCGCCAAGCTCAATGAACGCTATCTGCTGGCGATGAGCGAGTTACGGCGTCACAAGCCCGGCAGCGAGGAGTACGTGCAGCGGTGGGCGGAGCTTGACGTTCTTCTGGAGTGGCTCCAGAAGAAGGTCGCGCAAGCGCGCCAGGAAATCGCGCGCTTAGAGGAGACCTGGCCGCGTGGGTGAGGGCTGTAACCCTAGACGATCTTTTGTGCTCGTTGCTCTCATCGATCACGAAGGTAGCCATCAGGACAGTACTTTCACTTCTTCCTGAGCCAGCGTCTTGGCAGCGTAATCCAGCGCCGCCAAGATGTCTTCCTTGGCGAGATCGTACTGCCTCATGACTTCTTCGTAAGTCATGCCGCCTGCCAGTTGGCTAATGACCAACTCGACTGGTACACGGGTGCCCTTGATCACTGGTTTGCCAAAGGCAACTTTCTCGCCCACGGTAATTCGGGGTGCGATCTCCATGTGGGGCTCCCTCCTGAGGTAGCTCATTCCTACTCTCAAAACTTAGACTTTGGCTTGTTTGATCCAAAGATCTATCAGTCTCAAAATTGTGGCATCGTCAATGACTTGCGAAGTGCCTGGGACTATTGCTCCAGTAATCCACAGGTTAATGGCCCAGAGGATTTCGTCATCGTCGATGTAGCCGTCGCCGTTCCGATCGATCTGGTCGAAGCGGGATTGCCAGCGTGGCTCGACTTCGCCGCGCTCGATTTTGCCGTCGGCGTTCTTATCGAGGGAGTTGAACAGCCGCCCCGCGAGGTCGCCGAACGTGCTCCGCCGAATCTCCCGTGCCA
>JAILZC010000047.1 GCA_023512665.1 Candidatus Bipolaricaulota bacterium
GCAGCACAAGTTCAGCCTCGGCGATGCCCTCATCGCAGAGCTTGCTCAGAGGCACCGCAGGCGCTTCGATTACTTTGTCACCTGGAATGTGGCACACTTTCGCGATAAACTCTCGTTGCGTGCAGCTACACCAGATCAAGTGTGATCATCATGGAGATTCCACTGGCTCGACCGGATATCACAGAGCACGAGATCCAAGCCGTCGTCAGCGTCTTGAGGACGCCCAACCTCAGCTTGGGGCCTAAGCTTAAGGAGTTTGAAGATAAGATAGCTTCATATGCGGGGGTGCGCTACGCCGTGGCCGCCAACAGCGGCACGAGCGCCCTGCACTTGATCGTTCGGGCCTTGGGCCTCTCCGAGGGCGATGAGGTCATCACCACGCCCTTTAGCTTCATTGCTTCTTCGAACTGCTTGCTCTTCGAGCGCGTCACGCCCGTCTTCGTAGACATAGACCCCCAGACGCTCAACCTCGACGTGCGACAGATCGAGCCAAAAATTACAGAGCGAACGAAGGCGATCTTAGCCGTGGATGTCTTCGGGCACCCGGCCGAGTGGGACGAGCTGGAGCGCCTCGCTCGAAAATATAATCTCAAGCTCATCGAAGACTCTGCGGAAGCCATCGGCGCGGAATACAAAGGGCGTAAAGCCGGCAGCTTCGGAGACGCGGCCGTCTTTGCGTTCTATCCCAACAAACAGATGACCACCGGCGAGGGCGGTGTGGTGCTTACTAACGATGAGCACATTGCCAAACTCTGCCGAAGCTTGCGCAACCAAGGTCGCGGGGAGGGCTCAGAGTGGCTCCAGCACGAACGCTTGGGGTGTAACTATCGTCTCAGCGACATCAACTGCGCTCTAGGGCTAGCTCAGCTCGAACGCTTAGAGGAGATGCTGAGAAAGCGCGAGCGCGTCGCTCAGATGTACAACGAGCGTCTCCGGGATGTGAAGGGTGTGCGCATTCCCTACGTGGCCCCGCACGTCAAGATCAGTTGGTTTGTCTATGTCATTCGGCTTGGGGAGGAGTATACTCAAACCGACCGAGACCGGATTCTTCAAGGGCTACGAGCTCGTGGCATCGGGTGCAGCAACTACTTCAGCCCAATTCATCTGCAGCCCTTCTATCGAGAGTTGTTCAGCTATAAGCCGGGGGACTTCCCCGTGACCGAGTCGGTCGCCGCTCGCACGATCGCTCTGCCGTTCTATAACAATCTCACAGAGTCACAGATTGACTACGTCGTCCCACACCTGAAGGCGCTACTCTAATGGCACGTATATCTTCTCCGTGGAAGCGCGGTGTGCTCTTGGGGTTGGGAGATGCATTCTTGCTGGCGCTTGCCCTCTATCTGGCTTTCCTCATTCGGTTTGAAGGAAAGATCCCTCAGACGCATTTCAGTAATCTCGGCTTCATAATCATAGTTGCGCTGGCGCTCAAGATTCCCATCTTTTATCTGTTTCGTCTCTATCGCATGAGCTGGGCTTATGTCAGCTTTCATGAGCTTCTTGATGTCTTTAAGGCTGTTACTCTAAGTTCGGTAGCCTTGGGGACGTTCTTCTTTTTGCAGGGCAGTGCTGTCACGATCCTGCCGCGCTCGGTGTTGATGCTCGATTATCTTCTCACGCTCTTTCTCATCGGGGGCTTTCGCTCCGCCAAGAGAATATATCAGGGATGGCGCGGCGGCTTCTCCACAGAAGGCCGACGCGTCCTGATCGTCGGCGCGGGCGATGCCGGGGAGCAGATCGCTCGCGCTATGCTCTCCGAGCGACGCTCCCGGTACTTCCCCGTGGGGTTTGTTGATGACGATCCTGCCAAGCAGGGCATAACGATCCACAGGGTGCGCGTGTTGGGTACACGGCAAGCGATTCCCCAGCTCATCCAACAGCATGAGGTCGAAGAGCTCCTGATTGCCATGCCTTCGGTCTCTTCTAAAGTCATTCGGGAGACGGTGGAGCTTGGGCGGCGGGCTGGGCTGAAAGACATTAAGATTCTTCCGGGCTTTCACGAGCTGGTGACGGGGCGCGTCGGCCTCACAGATATTCGTTCTCTCCAGCTCGAAGATCTTCTAGGCCGCGAGCCCGTGCGCCTTGACATGCGAGGGATCGAAGCATACTTGAAAGACAAGATCGTTTTAGTCACAGGTGCGGCGGGCTCGATCGGCTCAGAGCTCTGCCGCCAGATCGTCAAATTTCACCCTCAGCTCTTGATCGCGCTCGATCAAGACGAGAGCGGGCTCTTCGCTATTCACAATGAGCTTTCCCAAAGATTCCCTACTGCAAAGCTTTCCGGCGTTATTGCTGACATTCGCGACACGTGCAAGATAGAACAGATCTTTGAATACTATCGGCCCCACGTAATCTTTCACGCTGCAGCGTACAAGCACGTGCCGCTGATGGAAGCTCATCCCGACGAAGCCGTCAAGAACAATGTTTTTGGCACGCTCATAGTGGCAGAAGCCGCGCAAAGGACGCGCGTCGAAAAGTTCGTGCTCATCTCTACTGACAAAGCCGTCAACCCCACCTCGGTCATGGGGGCGACCAAGCGCGTCGCTGAGATCATTCTACAAGCTATGAACGGCCAAGGCCCTACGAAATTTGTCTCCGTACGCTTTGGCAACGTCTTGGGCAGTCGCGGGAGTGTCATCCCCATCTTTCAAGAGCAGATCAGGCGCGGGGGGCCGGTCACCGTCACCCACGAAGAGATGAAGCGCTATTTCATGGTTACTTCTGAAGCTGTCTTGCTCGTATTACAGGCTGGCGCTCTCGGGCAAGGAGGAGAGGTCTTCGTCTTAGATATGGGGGAGCCTGTTCGCATCGTTGATCTTGCTCGCGAGATGATCCGGCTCTCCGGCTATGAGCCCGATCGAGATATTCCCATTGTGTTTATTGGTCCAAGGCCTGGCGAGAAGTTCTTTGAGGAACTGCTTACCGCCGAAGAGGGCACCGTCGCTACCAAGCACGAGAAGATCTTTGTAGCTCACACAAGCTCTCTAAGCTCTCTTAAGCAACTGTGGCAGCAGCTCCACAAGCTCAAAGAGCTCGCTGAGCAAGGAGCCCACGCTGAGATCATTCAAACACTGCAAGAGCTCGTGCCCACTTATAAGCCCGCAAGAAGTCCCTAGCGCACAGCCCCGCAGCTGGGTATACTAAGACTATGAGCACGAAGAAACCCAAAATCGCTCTCTGTGTGGCTGAGCTCTTCCCACCCCAAGGGCAGTGGACCGAGAGAGAGTATTTTTTGCTCCCAGAGACCAATCGCTATCTGGAGCTCTCCCAGGGGAGGTTGATCATGCCGCCACATCCGACGTTGGCCCATCAGACAGCCCTTCAGAATCTGTTCCTGAAGATTCATAATTTTGTGGAGAGTCGCCAACTGGGGATCGTGCGGTTCGCGCCGCTGCCGGTGCGCCTGTGGCCAGGCAAGATCCGTGAACCCGATATCTTCTTCATCGCCAAAGAGCATTCGGAAAGAATCGGCGAGCAAGTCTGCGGCGTGCCCGATCTTATTATAGAAGTCCTCTCCCCAGCAACACGCGAGACCGATCGCGGCGAAAAGTTCTTCGAGTATGCCAAGGCCGGGGTGCGCGAGTATTGGCTCGTTGACCCGGAGAAACGCTCGATCGAAGTCTATACGCTGCGCGGGCAGGTCTACGAGCCCCTCGCCCCAGTGGGCGGAAGAGCCTGCTCTCACGTGCTCGAAGGTTTCTCCGTCGGCCCAGAGGAGATCTTTTAGCTATGCTCGCTCTCAATCACATCGGCATTGCTGTCAACGATATAGACGCGACGCTCAAGACATTGGCGCTCTTAGGGCTTACGCCCGGCGAGCGCGGCGTCGCCTCACAGTTCCACGTCGAGGTCTGCATGCTCGCCCTGGGCAATACAAAGATCGAGCTGCTCCGGCCCACCAGCTCCGACAGCCCCATCGCGAAGTTTCTCGAGAGACGCGGTGAAGGGCTCCATCACATCGCCCTGAGCGTGCCCGATATTCACCAGAAGCTGACGGAGCTGAAAGCCCAGGGAGTGAAGCTCATTGACGAAGCTCCCAGGGTCGGCTTTGGCGGACATTTAGTGGCATTCATTCATCCCCACAGCACCCACGGCGTCTTGATCGAGCTTGTCCAAGCCCCCTAGAAGCGACACCTGTGGCGGAAAGGAGGTCGTATGCCCGGTCGCCTGCAAGCCTTTCACGAGTTTCGCCAGAAGATGAACGAGAAGATCCTCGCTCAGGGAAATCTTCAGATCAAGAGGTTCTTCGCGCTCGACTCCCAAGCCTATCAGGAGGACGGGGCGCTCCCCGCCAAGACCAAAGAGCTGATGGGCCTCGTAGCGTCTATGGTCTTGCGCTGCGACGACTGTATCTCGTATCATCTGATTCAGTGCGCCAAGCTTGGCGTCACCGATGAGGAGTTCTTTGAAGCGTTCCATGTCGCGCTGGTCGTGGGAGGCTCGATCGTCATCCCCCATCTGCGCCGCGCCGTGGAGATGCTCGAGGAGATCCGACAAACCCAACACCAAGGAGGTCCGCTGTGATCACCCTTGAAGAGTTTCAGAAGATCGAGCTACGCGTCGCAACCGTCATCGGTGCGGAGCGCGTCCCCGGCACCGATAAGCTGCTGAAGCTCCAGATAGACTTGGGAGGCGAGCAGCGCCAGCTCGTCGCCGGCATCGCTCAGCACTACACGCCCGAAGAGTTACTGGGGAAGCAGATCGTCGTCGTGGCGAACTTGCAGCCCGCGGTCATCCGTGGCGTCGAATCGCAGGGGATGCTCTTGGCGGCCAGCACCGATGACTACTCCCAGCTCGCTCTGGTGACGCTCCACCGCCCCCTGCCCAACGGATGCCGTGTCAAATAATATGCGCAATCGCGCAAGTTGACGGAGCCGTGGAGATCACCGTAAGATAGAGTACTAGAATCTCTGAATTTTTACGCAAGGAGGTACACACGTGAGGCGCGGCACACTGCTGATCGTCCTTCTCTTCAGTTTGACGGCTCTCCTGGGGTGCGGAGGCCAGAAGGCCGAACAACGAGGGGCGCAACCCCCGCCAAGCCCGCCGCCTTCTGCCCCGCCGAGCACGTCCTCGCCCCCCTCTGCGCCACCCTCACCGACACCCGTGAGCACCAACCCCGTCGCCATCGTCGAGACGAGCATGGGCACCTTCAAGATCGAACTGTTCGCTGACAGGGCCCCCAACACCGTGCAGAACTTTATAGACTTGGTCAAGCGCGGCTTTTATAAAGATATGATCTTTCACCGGGTTGTCGCCGGGTTTGTTATTCAAACCGGCGACCCCACGGGAACCGGCCGCGGCGGCTCAGAGAGGTCTATCAAATTGGAGATTCACCCGGAGCTGAAGCACGACAGCGCGGGCATCGTGGGAATGGCGCGCACGCGCGATCCCGACAGCGCCACCAGCCAGTTCTATATCACCCTTGCGCCAACCCCCACGCTCGATGGCCAGTACGCAGTCTTCGGCGAGGTGATCGAAGGGCTTGATGTCGTCATGGCCATCGGGCAGGTCGAGGTCGGTCCCGGCGACCGGCCCGTCGTCCCCGTAGCGCTGCGGTCTATCACCATGCAGCAGTGAGGTCTATATGGATTTCACCCTTACGCCAGAACAAGAGCTCTTTCGCAAATCGGCCCGAGAGTTCGCGCTCAAAGAGCTCGAGCCCATCGCCACGGAGCTCGACCGCGAGCACCGTGTCCCTCTCGATGTCATCAAGAAGCTCGGCGCGTTGGGATACTTAGGCATGACCGTCCCCGAGGAGTACGGCGGCATCGGCGCGGATATGCTCAGCTACGTGCTGGTGATGGAGGAGCTCTCGCGCTCCTGCGCCTCGACTTCCACGGCCGTGAGCGTGCAAAATTCCCTCTGCAATACGCTTTTAGTGGAATTCGGCAGCGAGGCCCAGAAGAGAACATATCTGCCCGATCTCGCCGTGGGCAAGAAGTTTGGGGCGTTCGCGCTCACCGAGCCGGAGTCGGGCTCCGACGCCGCCGGCATGAAGACGACTGCCGTCGCCAAGGGCGACTCCTTCGTGCTGAACGGGGCTAAGCGGTTCATCACCAGCGCGGCGTTCGCCGATATCTTTCTGGTCTTCGCGCTCACCGACCCGGCAGCGGGCAACAAGGGCGTCAGTTGTTTCATCGTCGAGCGGAACACGCCGGGCTTCACCGTGGGCAAAGAGGAGGACAAGCTCGGCATTCGCGGCTCCAGCACCTGTGAGCTCTTCTTTGAAGATTGTCGTGTGCCCAGGGAGAACCTGGTGGGGGAGCTCAACCGTGGCTTCAAAGTAGCGATGGTCACGCTCGATTCGGGTAGGATCGGGATTGCCGCGCAGGCCGTGGGCATCGCCCAGGCGGCCCTCGATGAGGCCGTCAAATACTCCAAGGAGCGCAAAGCCTTCGGAAGACCCATTTCAGAATTTCAGGCGATCCAATTCAAGCTCGCCGATATGAAGGCCAAAGTCGAGGCCGCACGCTTGCTCACATACAAAGCCGCGTGGAAGAAAGATCACAAGCTCGACTATATTCTGGACTCTTCGATTGCTAAGCTCTACGCCGCGGAGATCGCCAGCGAGGTCGCCGATGAGGCCCTGCAGATTCACGGTGGCTACGGCTATATCAGGGACTACAAAGTCGAGCGGCTCTATCGCGACGCGCGCATCACGAGAATCTATGAGGGCACCAGCGAGATTCAGAAGCTGATCATTGCCAGAGAACTGTTGAAGGATTGAATCCCAGACTTCGTCTGGACAAGCTTCGCTTGACATTCATCGTGCCGCCGC
>JAILZC010000048.1 GCA_023512665.1 Candidatus Bipolaricaulota bacterium
GGCGTGACTCTCCAGAGTTTGCTTGTGTTTATGTCTACTACATAGAGATTGTTTTCCGCATCAACTATCAAACCGTTGGGGCCACTCAGATCGGGGATTTTAGACTTATCAAGAAAGACCGCCACGCGCTTCTCCCGGTCGGCCTTGAAGACGACAGAACGATTGGTGTCGGAAATATAGAGATTGCCGGAATAATCAAAAGCCAGATCGTTCAGTAAAGACGGCGACACAGGGAAACTCTCTAGCGGGAGCCAGAGGCTGGCTTGCCCGTCCAGTTTGATCTTCCAGATGCCCTTGGTATCCACAACATAGAGAGAGTTTTCAAAAAAAGCTGCGCCGGCGGCGTCTAAGCCCATCACGAAGTCGCTCACGCGAGCGGTGTCGCCCGTGACTTTCGAGATTTTACCGTCGCCGACGACGTTTAAGTTTCCCAGATTCGAGACATAATAATTACCGTCAGGGCCGACGGCGACGCTTTCGGGAGTTGAGAAGCCCTCAATCGTGCGATTGGGCTGAGGCTGAACGCCCGAACCCGTCATTATCAAGCTGACGACTGCCAAAATCCAAATCCCGTATTTGCTCATGATCACCTTTCTCCGTCTCTATGATAACAAACCCTGCACGCCCTTCCAAATCATGTTGATCGCTGAGTAGAGCAGCACAACCCCGAAGAGCCGTCGCAGAAAGACTTTGGAGACTTTTGTGGTGCTCCACGCTCCTAGCTGCGCCCCGATGATAATCCCCAGCGCCAGCGGGATCGCTAAATCTATATGAAGGTTGCCCTGAAAGAAGTGTGTGATCGCCGCAGTGAGCGACGACGGTCCCATCACAAAAAGACTGGTCGCCACGGCGCTGACAATATCTACTCCCAAAAAGATATTCATCGCCGGGACCATCACGATCCCGCCGCCGATCCCGAAGAACCCCGCTGCGACTCCCGCGACCAACCCGACCAGAGCGCCGAGCAGGGGCGTGGGATTCCCTTGGGGGTCGAGGCCGCGTCGGAGCAACAAGCCCAGCTCTTTGGGTTCCTTCCCGGCGAGCATCAGCCCAGAGACGTAGAGCAATAAGACCCCGAACGCAATAGCTAACGCTTCGCTTGAGATAAATTCTGTCAGAAACGCCCCAAGCCATGCGCCGACCAGCGCCATCGGCAGCAGCGCCAGCGCGAATTTATAATCAATCTTCTTCTGACGAGAGTAGGCGATCGTGCTGGAGATCGAATTGAAGACGATCGCCGCTAGGCTGGTGCCGACGGCCTCTTGGGTGGTGCCGACGAGATTCAAAAAGACGAGTAGCGGGACCATAAAAATCCCGCCGCCGACCCCGACCATGCTCGCCACCCATCCAATAGCGATGGCTGAGAGAAATAAGAGAACAAAAATTAACATGAAGAGGCTCTATAGAAATCCCTTGCTGAAGGGAGTATAGCAGACGGCGCAAGAGCCGGTCAAGTAGGGTTCCCCCCACCGCCCACAAGAGCTAGCCAATCTCTCTCATCGGTTCGGAGGGGAAGGCCGTAGCCCTCCCCTCCGCCGTGTTACTCAGCCCCTCTTACTTAACGAATGCTGACTGTCGCTTTGACAATCGCGCTCTTGGCTCCTTTGTCGTCCACCACATAGAGCTCGATAGTAGCCGTGCCGGCTTTGCCACAGGTGACCGTATGTGTTGGTCCGCCCTGTATGAAGGAGTGCCCAATATCTGGGCAAGTCGCCTGCCACCACCATTGAGTGACCCGTCCATCGGGATCGTAAGAGCGCGAGCCATCGCAGGTGAACGGCTTATTCACTTCTGCGCTCCTGGGACAGCTGAGGACCGCGACGGGCGGCCTGTTCTCCGCCGTCGCAGGTTCGTAATACGCTATAGCCCGCGTGTTCCCTGTGATTCTGAAGGTGAAGGGGTTGGCCGCAGCGAGTCCGTCCATCCGCCATTCTTTGAAACGATGCACCGTGGGCAACATGCCGCAAGCGGAGAGAGTCGGGCTGGCAGAGAGCCGGATCTCTTGCATATGGCTGAACCGGAAGGTACTGGGCGGCTGGCCCGCCACAGTCCTCCCCGGCGGGGTCACGGTGATCGCAGCGTTGGGGCAGTTGGACTCCACGGTCAGTGTGTATTCGGTCACCGGCACTCTCTTATAGATCGCTGTCAGTGTGACGGTGGGGCTAACGATGGTTGCGTCCAAGGGGTTGCTCGTGAACGTCCGCCCGTCGTGCAAGAGCCAGTGCGAGAATCTCAGCCCTGCCCACTCTGCGGGCGCCAGAACTCTGATGGTCGTCCCTCGCGGGAGGGTGCGCGTGAAGGGCGTTGCCGTCGTCGTGGTCGCGCCCGCAGCGGTAAGCGTGATCGGCACGCCGGTCAGCTCGCGGAGCATCTCCTCGTCCTCCTGCGCGGCTTTTACCGTCAGGAGGACTTGCTCTTCTGGCGGAGGCGGCTGGCAGTAGCCCGCCGTGCGGCAGCAGTCTGTGATGGTCTGAACGTTGATCGCTGCGGCGACACTGGCGATAGCCCGTAGAGCGACGGAAGCGCTCGCACTGGCGCTTGCAGCAGCAGAGGCTGCGGCGCGGGCTGCAGCTTCCGCTTCGGCCACGGCGAGGGCCGCCGCCTCGGCCCGCGCCTGCGCGGCGGCTATCGCTTGCGCGTGGGCATAGGCCAAGGCCCAGGCGCTCGCGGAGGCCTGTGCCTCAGCCCAAGCATAGGCCCACGCCTGCGCTTGCGCCCACGCTAACGCTAAAGCCGAAGCCTGAGCTGGAGCTTGTCCGATCGTTTGCGCCAAGGCAGTCGCCCAAGCGCGCGCATCGGCCCAGCTCACGGCTAACGCGCGCGCCCGCGCCTCGGCTTGGGCACCGGCAGCAGCTAAAGCTGTCGCAGCGGCCCGCGCACGCGCGAGAGCCTCAGAGATAGCACGCGCCCACGCTAACGCGCGCGCGGATGCTTCGGCAGCGGCTTGTGCAGAGGCGCTCGCGGCGGCTTGCGCTTGCGCGATGGCCCGCAAGGCCGCGTCAATCGAAGCGCGCGCCGAGGCCGTCACGACCGCGCACGGCAGAGCCATGACTTGAGTTACGGCCGCCGCAGCTTGAACTTGCGCGTGTGTGTACGTGCCCACGGCTGCAGAAGCTGACGCGCGCGCCGAGGCTTCGGCAGAGGCCGCGGCTTGGGCCACAGCGAGGGCGCTCGCTTCCGCACGTGCCATCGCTTCGACCTGCGCTTGGGCCGTCGCCATGGCTAGAGCAAAAGATCGGGCTTGCGCTTGGGCCCAAGCCCAGGCGACGCGAAAGCTGCTGCGCGCCGCCCAAGCCAAGTCATACGCCCGCGCCGCGCCGATCTTGTAGTCCTCGATCTCACCTGCAGAGAACTGGCCGCTGCCGTCCCAGCCGCCCACGCCGATAAAGATCGCTTCCGGGATGGGCTCGCGGGTGAAAGCCAGACGGAGCCAGCGCGGTTGCGCGAGCGCCACGATCCAGTTCTGGTCCACGGGGATGGGGATCTCGATCTCTTGCTCCTCGCCGGGGCTCAGGGTAATCATTTGATTCTTGACGATCCATTCATCGCCCGTATCGCTCGTCTTCCACTCCCCGTCGCGGTTGCGATCATAGAGCGCATTCAAGTAGCGCGGGCCCGGCGGAGCCGTCGGCGCGATGCGCACCAAGACGGTGAAGCGAATCAGCCCCGTGGGCAAGAGTGCTACTCTCAGGCCGTCGTCAATGTCGTCGTCTACTAAGTTTGGCGTCTGGTCTAGGTCATTGGGGTCGTTGACATCACGCTCGGTGCTGGTCAATTCTAGTGCTCCCAAGCTCTCCTGTCCGAGGGTGAGTGTGTGGGCGCCGGGGCGGCCGGTGACACGACTGTTGGTCGTGCCGAAGAGCGTGGGGAACTTGCACGTTATATCTGTCGCTGGGTCTTCGCTGTAGCCACAAGGGAGATTATCCGGGGCGTCGCCGTAGTCCGCGACGGGAGCCACGGGTTGGCCCAAGGCTGTGCTCCTTACAGCCGGGGGAGGGAGTCCGATCGAGTTTCCCAGCAGGGCCAGAAGCCCTGCCACCAGCACGATACGGCCGAGGGTCTTGAGTGTCATCTTCGATCCCTCCTTGGATCTCCTCTCGTCACCTCCTAAGGGTCAGTGATGGTGAACCACTGCGACAGCTCGTAGTTCCCATCAATGAAGATCCTGACCTCCCATTGTGAAGGCCGGGGGAGTCGAGCCACCATCGTTCCTCTAATGCGAATCTCGTGCCACACCGCATACCAATCCCAATGGCTGCGACCATACTGCCTGGGATGCGGAGTGAGGGTGGAATGTGTCATGTACCGCGAGGGCCCTGCCGGGCTGTGATACCACCACTCCCAGACGACCCGCACACGGTCGTAGAGGGGACCCCGGATTTTCACCCACGACACCGCCTTCTTATCCTCAGTGGTGAAGACGTTGGTTCTATCTATCGGATCATAGGGATAGGTTTTCTGCACGTCCTTGGCCATGGCGTGATCGAGGATCCGGGTCCCCGTAGGCGGAGCGCCTGGAGCGCCTGTGGTGATGACGAGCTGCGGCCGGCGGTCCGTTGCAGGCGAAGTACCTGGAACAGCAAACGGATCGGGAACGCCGCCTTCACGAGACCAGAACTTGGCGCTGGTGTAACGTGCGTAGGTGCCAGCTCCGGCGATTAGCATCCAGCCATGGTGCAGGCTACCTATCGCTAGGGCGTTGCGCACATCGGTGGTGACGTCCAATTCCACCCACGAGTCAGGTGCTAATGGTGGCTTCAAGGTGGTGCGGGTGACCTCAAATCCATAGTGGAGAAAATGACTCTCCCAGGTCACGGTGTCTTCTCGCCACGGTTGAGTGATCCGGTACAGAACGACGCCCATTTGGTCACCGTGGTATTCCCAAACGCACAGCCTCAGCGTTGCCTTGGCCACACTTGTCCCAGCCGGGATCTGCATTAGGTCGAACTGGATCAGCGTTCGACTCTCGTTGTTGATGGCGTAGCCTGATGCTGACGGGGCGACCACTAGATCGTGTTCTTTGCCGAAGTTCTTCGTCCGGTCGAATTGCCATATCTTCGCATCCTGAAGGGGGTGTAGGGTCAAGACCCCTGGCGTTACCCCTGCCACCCCCTGGCCCACCAGCGGGATCCGGTAGTGAATGTGCTGTTTTGTGGTCTCCGTGGTCACGCACAAAGTGAGCGGGTTCCTTGGCCGGTACACTTGCGCCGCCGGAGGGGTGAACCGGATCGTAAACCGGAACTGGCCGCAGGGGGAAGCGTCGTCGGAAGCACGAGGCCCGCGACCTCGAACGGCGGGTCTTGCCCATAGAACCGGTCACCGAACCCGACTGTGTTGATCGTGGCCTGTTCGTTGTGCGGATTTGTGAAGACGTACTCCAGCGTCTTGGTCGTCCCCACCGCCACCTGCCCAAAATTCACCTCGGGCAGCACCCTGATCACTTGTGCAAACGCAACTATCGCGACGATCCCAACCCACAGAACGCCAATACCTGCCCACCGCAGAATCCTCGCAACTGACATCTTGATCACCTCTGTTTGCCCTCTTAGTGAGACAGCCTTCAAATTCTAAAGCGCCTCGTTTAAGAATAACTGACTTTGCCCACTCCTATCTATGAACTAGTTCAATCTTTCTCCTTGAATTAGTTCAATGAACTACTTCAATCATCGCGGGTTTTCTACTTCTGTAGGGCGCTTTTCGCTCACGGGGAGGTAATACACCGCCGCAAGCCCGCCTCATTCAAAATTATGAACTCTCCGCGCCGATAGGCGATCAGCCCGCGCTGCTTCAACACCCTCAGCTGCTTGCAGACCCACTCCGGCGTGTTCCCCAGCATCCCTGCAAGATCGCGCTCCGTCAGCTCCAAGCTCATCACCAGCCCTCGCTCACCCTTGCAGCCGTACTTCTCACCGAGCTGCAAGAGCAGCCCAACCAGCCGCTCGCGCGTCCCCTGATAGGCCTGCTCGGCCAAGCGCACCCGCAAATCCTCAATCTCCTGCGCCAATCTCTTCTGGATCGCTCGTGCGACTGACGGCGCGCTGCTCAGCAACTCCTGGAAATTCTCCACATTGAGCCACCCAACCACGGACTCAACCAACGCCCGCGCAGAGACGCTGCTGGCTTTCGCCTCCCAAAAGCCCGACTCCCCAAAGAGGTCGCCAGCACCAAGAAACTTTATGATCTGCGTTCGCCCTGCACTCGTGTAGCGCGTCAGTTGGACCTTGCCGCAACAGAGAATATAACACCCGGAGATCACAGCCCCTTGTTGGAAGATCGTCTCGCCCTTGGCGTAGGACTGATGTCGGATGAACTGCTGTAGCGACGTTCGAGCATCGAGGCTCGTGAAGGGGCAGCCGGCAGGACTTCCACACGTTGTGCACGATACTTTGCGCATCTTGGGCAGCCCGGTCATCTCCCCAGAGATCCGTGGCTTTGCACCCCCCATTCGCGGAGGGTTCGCCTTGAGCAAAGATGACACCGCCAGTGTAACCTAAAAGAGTTCAAGCAACAAGAGTGAGAAGTTCTTATGGCCATTGATGCCCGAGGGCGCTCGATATTCGACTCGACGGCCCGTTTGAGCTACCATGTGCACTGCGGAAAGAGGGGGGGAGATTGGTCTTCAATATGCATCAATGAAGGAGCATCGCCACTATACCAATAACACAAGCGATAAGCACTATCAAGCCGAAGAGTCGCGTCAGGATTATGA
>JAILZC010000049.1 GCA_023512665.1 Candidatus Bipolaricaulota bacterium
GAGCATTCTATTATTTACTCAGTTACACGCTGTCACAAAATTGAGATAATATATAACATATTTTTCACCCGTTGTCAAGTCGAAGCAAACACTTGGGGGTAAAATCTTCAAAAAGCGATCCGAAGCCGACTCTGCGGCGAGCGCCCCATGAGCCCTCCTACAGAAGAGCACTCTTTTGCACGGCATGAAAAATCCCCCTGAACGAGACGGCAAGAGCGAGCATGTGCAATGCATATTACATACTCGGCCCTCACAGATGCTGTATAACCGACGATAGGGCGAACGGCCGTTCGCCCGAAAGGAGGGGCCATGAAGACCCTCAGCCGATGGAAGTGGGTCTATGTGCGGATGCGCGGCGGATTGGGCTTTGCGTTCGTGTCGGTGCCGCTCGACCTGACCGTCTCCCAGTTCAAGCTGATGTTGGGGGCCGACCCGCGCAGCGTGGTCACGGTGCGCTCAGCCTTCCGGCCCCTCGCGGAGAACGAACCCCTCTACGGGCGTGTCGCCAACTACGACACCGTCTATATCGAGCCGTGCCGTCGAACTCCCTAAGTACCCCCTCTCCCTCTCTTCTTCAGCGGGAGCCGTCCGGGGCCCCCCGTGGCGGCCCCCGCTGGCTTGCCTTCTGCTCCCTAAATATGATACTCTAAGAGTGAGTAAGAGTGAGGAGGTCTTCTATGAACGTCGCCCATCTGCTCGACCGCGCTGCCCAGCAGGGCCCAGAGAGAACGGCCGTCTACTTCCCCGGGATTCCCAATGCCGTGCCCCCACGGGCGATCTCGTACAGAGAGCTGTCGGACTGGACGAGCCGATTCGCCGGGGGACTGAAAGCCCTGGGGCTTGCCCCCGGAGATCGTTTCGCCGTCTACCTGCCCAATCTGCCCCAGTTTGTGATCGCGATCTGGGGCGGGTTCAAAGCGGGCTGCGTCCCCACACCCATGAACCCTACTCTGAAAAAACGCGAAATTATTCACCAGATCACAGACTCCGGAGCAAAGCTCATCATCGCTCCGACGTTTATGCTGGAAGAGGTCGAAAAAGCCGCAGCCGAGCTGCCCCAGCTCAAACTCTTCGTCGTCGGCCCTGGATCGCATCATCCGAACTTCGATGAGTTGCTCACACATCCCTCGCACTTCGTCGAGCGCGAGGACGACGATCTCGCGCTCATGCCCTATACGTCAGGGACGACGGGCAAGCCCAAGGGCGTCCTGCTCACCCATAAAAACCTCAGCAGCAATATTCAAGCCGTGATGAAACTCATGCACGAGAAGGGCGCCGGAGAGAGACTCCTCGTCCCCGTCCCGATGTTCCACATCACGGGGATGACCGTGCTCATGCTCTCCCCGCTCTCGATGGGCGTGACGATATACCCCATGCTCCGCTGGGACGCCGAATACGCGATGCAGCTCATCCAAGAGCACAAGATCACGAGCATGGTCTGCGTCCCCACGCTCTATATTGATCTTTTGCACCATCCCAAAGTGGCTCAGTACGATCTGAGCTCCCTGAAGCTCTGCAGTTCCGGGGGCGCGAAGATGCCCGTTCCCGTCATCGAGGCGATGCAGCAGAAGCTTGGGGTGACCGTCTACGAGGGGTACGGGCTGACAGAAACTTCCCCGGTCACGCATACGAACTTAGCCGCTCCCGTGCCCAAGGTGGGCTCGATCGGCTGGCCCATCGAGGGGGCCGAGTGCAAGATCGTGGACGAGCACAACAGACGGCTGCCGGTGGGCCAGATCGGGGAGCTCTGTGTGCGCGGCCCGATGGTGATGAAGGGCTATCACAATAACCCCGAAGCGACACGCCAAGCTATTGACGACGAGGGCTTCTTCCATACGGGAGACTTAGCCTATGTGGACGCAGAGGGCTACTACTATATCGTTGATCGCGTCAAAGATATGATCAACGTTGGGGGAGTGAAGGTCTTCCCCAAGGAAGTCGAGCACGTCCTCTATGAGCATCCGGCGGTCGCTGAGTGCGCGGTCGTAGGGATCCCTGACGAGCGCAAAGGGGAGACGGTCAAAGCGTATATTGTGCTCAAGGCCGGCTATGTGCCCTCAGACGCCCTCGCCGAGGAGATTCAGCAGCACTGTTTGAGGGAGCTGGCGGCGTACAAGCACCCGCGGGAGATCGAGTTTGTCAAAGAGCTGCCCAAGACCGCGTCGGGGAAGATTCAAAAGTACGTGCTGCGGGGGCAGCAGTCCTGAAGCATTCGGATCAGAGAGCGAGTATTGACTTCCTTCGCTCATCTGTGTTATACTGATCCCGAAAAAATCTAAAAAGAGATGAGCTGTGCGTGGGGCCACGCGCACAGCACCCTCGGAGCGGGCTCTGCGCAGCAGCAAAAGGAGGCGCAATGGGCGCTAGCTCCGTGCGGTGGAGCGTGTTGCTCCTTCTTCTAGGGCCGATCTCACCCTCGTCCGTCACCCCCGGTGATGTCGTCATCAGCGAAGTCGCGTGGATGGGAACGGCAGCCAACTCGGCTCACGAGTGGATCGAACTCTATAACAATACCACCCAAGCGATCAACCTCAATGGCTGGCGGATCGTCTCGCTCACCGACAACTCGCCCAACTTTACGATTAGTTCAGCAAATTGTAGTAATCTCACTATCCCCGCCAAGGGCTTCTTCTTGCTGGAGCGCACGAGCAATAGCACAGTGAGTGATATTGCTGCCGACTGCATTTACACGGGGGCGCTCAGTGACACGGGCGAAGCGCTCGCCTTGCGCGATCCGTCCAATAACACTATAGACACGGCCAACGGCGACGGCGGCGCGTGGCCCGCCGGCACTACTTCCCCGAGAGCGACCATGGAACGCATCGCTCTCTCGGTAGCAGATTCCGACGCCAACTGGGACACCAACGACGGCGTCCATCGTAACGGCCTTGACGCCAATAACAACCCCATCAACGGCACACCGAAAGCGCCGCGCCAACGCGCCTCTTTCAACGCACTGGACGTCGTCATCAGCGAAGTCGCCTGGATGGGGACGGCAGCTGACGCCAACGACGAGTGGATCGAACTCTATAACACAACGAACCAATCTATCTCTCTGGCAGGCTGGCGACTCGTCGCCGCGGACGGCACGCCTACTATTGCTTTCAGTTCGGCTATCTGTAGCAATCTGGTCATCCCCGCTCAAGGCTTCCTCCTGCTCGAGAGAACGGACGACACAACGGTCAGCGACATCACCGCTGACTGTATCTATACTGGAGCCCTCTCCAACTCCGGTGAAGCGCTCTCCCTCAAAGATCCTTCAAATAATATCATTGACACGGGGAACAGCGACGGAGGGCCTTGGCCCGCCGGCCACGACACCGCCACGATGGAGCGACTCGATCTCCTGACTTCCGACTCCGACTCCAACTGGGCTACCAACAATCAGATTCATCGCAACGGGCTCGACGCGAAGAATAATCCCATCAACGGCACGCCCAAAGCGCACAAGCCGCCCTATGTCACCCTGCTCAGCCCGACGACCACTGCTCCTGCCTATCGCAGGCAGGGCGACAGCCTCACCGTAAGCTTCACGACCGACGAGGCCGGCGCTTACACTATCAGCGTTGATAGTTCCCCCTGCGATACGGGCAGCGTCAGCTCCGGCTCTCATACAAAAATCTGCCCATTGCCTGCAAATATCCCCGAAGGCCCTAAGACCCTGACAATAGCGATCACCGATCAGACTGCGATTTTGGGGTCTAGCTCTCAAGCCGATGCCCTTATTGTGGACAATACCCCTCCGACGGTGAGGTTGCTCACGCCTAACGGCGGCGAGACCCTCCCGGCACAGAGCGTTTTTACTGTGACCTGGGAGTTGTGCAGCGATCTCCATCTGGGAACCGCGCCGATACAGTTACTGTACTCTACCGACAGCGGTGTGAGTTTTCCCACCCTCATCACGGCGGCCACTGAGAACGACGGCTCGTTCATCTGGAACCTGCCCACGATCAATTCTCATACGGTCCGGGTGCGCATCATCTGCTCGGACTTAGCAGGGAACAGCGCCCAAGACGATTCCGATGCGAATTTCACCATTGCTTCCTTCACCGTCGGTGATGTCAACGACGACGGCAAGATCAACACCCTAGACGCGCGCATGGCCCAACAGCACGCCGACGGCGTCATCACTCTGACAGGCAATCAGTTCTTGGCGGCTGATGTAGACCAAGACTCCGACATAGACTCTCACGACGCCACGGCGATCGCCAAGAAGGGGATCGGCCTGCCCACGGGGATTCCGGGGTTTGCGTTAGAACCTCACCCCCAGCCCCTCTCCGTGAACGGAGAGGGGTGGCCACAGGCCGGGGTGAGGTGGCTCTTCTTGGCCTTCACCCTGCCCGCCCTGGCGCTGCTGCGCCGCCACAGGAGACTGGCTATACTCCTGCTGGTGGGCGGTCTGAGCGTGCTGACGGGCTGCGTGGAGTTTGCGGGCTTGGCTCCACCGTCCGGCGCGGCGATCTACCTCACCTCGACTTCGATGCCCAACGGCGCGACGCGCACCATTGATCTGATAGTGCAGCAGATCACCGCTGGGGGCGGGTTAGCATCGTTACAGGGGCGGATCACCTTCCCGGCGGGCGTGGCCATACAGAGTGTGACGGGGTTGGGCGGCTTTATTGTGAAGGCGCTCTGCGGGACGGTGGGCGATCCGTGTCCCGGTCCCAACGAGCTGCGCCTCTCGCTGGTGAAGCCGAGCGCAGGCGGCGTGAGCAATGGAGCGATCTTGCGCTTGGAGGTGAGTGCGAGCGGTGGGGCTGGGCAGGTCTATACGCTCAGTTGGGCAGGGAGTGTGCAGGCGCCGATCGTGCTAGGGAGCGACACCAACATTGAGATCACCGGCTTTGTCACGGGCAACGGGCAGGTGAAGGTGCAGTAGCGAGGGCACGGCATGGCGTGCCCCGCCAAGGTGGTCTGGTTGTGAACGCTCGGTCGGGGGCTCCGACCGAGCGTGTTCTTTTCGGGGTTCTCGCGCAAGCAGCTGATTTGCTTGACAGAGCACCGTGCTGAAAGTACAATGAACCGAGACGCGTGTGACAGCAAACGAACCATCTGAAAGGCAGGTGCCCCCTCCGTGGATGCCCTAACGCCCCCGGCAGGCTTTGAGCTGGTTGATACAAGCCGCGTGGAATTCCCCGAAGCCTTGCCCATATTGCCCTTAAAAAATACAGTAGTCTTCCCCCATTCGGTCTTGCCCTTGACGGTGGGCCGCGAAAGCTCGGTCAAGCTCGTTGAAGAGGCCCTGGCAGGCACGAGGATTATCGGGGTGCTCACCCAGCGCGACCCCAACGTCGAGCATCCCACCATGCAAGACGTCTATCACGTCGGGACGATCTGCAAGATCGCGCGGGTGATCAAGACCCCTAATAATGCTCTCCTGCTCTGGGTGCAGGGGCTGAGCCGCTTCGCCGTCTCGGTCTTCACCCAAGAGACGCCGTACTTGGTCGCCCAGATCGAGCCGTTGGAATCTGTTGTTGAAGAGGACATCGAGACCGAAGCCCTGAGCAAACAAGTGGCCGCGCTCTTCCAAAAGATGCTCTCCCTCATGCCCAACCCGCACATGGAGATCCACGCCATGGCCTCGAGCCTGAGCGATCCGGGGCATCTGGCCGATTTTATCACCGCAAATCTCGATATCGAGGTCGAAGCGAAACAGCAGGTGCTCGAAACGCTCAACGTGAAGGAGCGCCTGACGTTGGTCTTGCGGCTGCTCGAGGAGGAGAACGAGATCTTAGAGGTCGGCTCGCGCATCCACACCCGCGTCCAGGAGGAGATCGGGCGGTCTACGCGGGAGCGCATCCTGCGCGAGCAGATGGAAGCGATCAAGAAAGAACTTGGGGAAGAAGAGGGCCCGGAGATCGAGGAGCTGCGCCGCAAGATCAAACAAGCCAAGATGCCCAAGGACGCGGAGAAAGAGGCCCTGCGCGAGCTCGATCGCTTGGCGCAGATGCACCCCAGCTCGGCGGAGTACACGGTCTCGCGCACGTACTTGGATTGGCTGATCGCCCTGCCGTGGTCGAAGACGACCAAAGATATGCTCGAGATCGCACGTGCCCGCCAGATCCTCGATGAAGATCACTATGACCTCGAAAAGGTCAAAGAAAGAATACTCGAATACCTCAGCGTCAGAAAGCTCAAAGAGAAGATGAAGGGCCCAATTTTATGCTTTATCGGGCCTCCAGGTGTTGGGAAGACATCACTCGGCCGTTCCATAGCCCGCTCCCTCGGAAGGGAATTCGTCAGGATGTCCCTCGGTGGGGTTCGTGACGAAGCAGAAATAAGGGGTCACAGAAGGACATATGTGGGCGCGCTTCCCGGAAGGATAATACAGGGAATAAAACAGGCTGGAACAAATAATCCTGTGTTCATGCTCGATGAGATAGACAAGATCGGTATGGACTTCAGGGGAGATCCATCTTCTGCACTTCTTGAAGTGCTTGACCCAGAACAGAACAATTCGTTCATGGACCATTATCTGGCAGTTCCCTTTGACCTGTCCAATGTAATGTTCATAACAACAGGAAACCTTGCAGATACCATACCCGGGCCGTTAAGGGACAGGATGGAGATATTATATCTTTCGGGTTATACAGAAGAAGAAAAACTGGAGATAGCTAAAAAATACCTCATACCAAAACAACTAGAAGAACACGGTATAACATCGAAGATTTTAAAGCTGAGCGATTCTGCCATAC
>JAILZC010000005.1 GCA_023512665.1 Candidatus Bipolaricaulota bacterium
GCTTATCTATTCGTCCCCACGCCGTCAGCGCGATCTGCCTGGGCTCAAGCTTCTCATACGGCGCGACGATTAACCGACAGTACTTTTCGGCGTGCTCGTTCTGCAAACGCTTGAAGAGATTTTCAAGCTGAGTGATGGTCGTCGCGTCGGTCTCCGGCCCGTATTGGATGAGCACGGCACCGCCGCGCAATGCCCACGCTTGCAGCCCTTCGGGGATCGCCTCTTGGTGCACCCCGAAGGTCACTTCACCCTCAACATACGAGGTGGGTGGTGCAACAGGCATCCCCGGCTTGTCGTCGGTCCATTTGCCTGTCACTTCGTAGAGCATCTGGGCGACTTCGCTCGCTTTGTAGTTGGGGTTCTCTTGCTTAAGCTTCTCCAATTGCTCCCGCATGTCGGCGATCTTCTGTTGATTGCGCGCGATGACTGCTAACTGATAGAGCGCCTCGAGCCCGTCTTCTCCGAGCTTGCCCTCCTTCCCTACAAGCGATCGTTCAGCATCGAGAATCTTTTGATAGAGATTCTTCTTTTGATCATCGGTCGTGGCGACAGCCAAGCCGGATTTATAGTGACTCTTGGCTTGCTCGTACTCCGCCCGACCGACGGCTACGTCCCCAAGCCCAATATATGCATTGAGGGCTTGCTCTGGGGTCGGCCCCTGCTCCAAGATCGCCGTGTAATGTCGTACAGCCGACTCGAAGATGTGCTGCTTCTGATACTGTTTCGCGAGCTGGAAGCGCGTATCGAAATCTTTGGGGTCAAGCTCGACGATGCGCTCGCCCAACTGCTCGCGCAGCTCAGCTGCCGCCGTGCGCTTGAAGCCCTCACGGTAGTTTTTCAGGGCGTCTTCGGACTGCCCCTGCTTGCGCTGCAGGTCTCCCAAAGCGAGATAGGCCTCAGCTACGTAGGGCGACTCTTTGATCACTTGGGTGTACTGTTTGAGGGCTTCGTCGAGGTTGTTTAGGCTCTCGTAGGCCCGACCGAGCTTGAGGCGCACGTTGGGGTTGTTCTGGAGCTTGAGCGACTCCCGGTAAAGAGTGACCGCGCGCTCGTAGTCGTTCTTCTTCGTGGCGATATCCGCGAGGGCGGTGACGAGCCGAGGGTCATCGTAGCCGCGCTCGGTGCGCTCCTGCTCGCGCAGCTCGGTGTAGAGGGCTTCGGCTTTATCCCACTCTTCCAGGCCAAAGTACGCCTCGGCCATCTTCTGCTTCACCGTGCGGATGGCTCCTTTGTCTTTAGCCGGATCGAGGCCTGCCAGGGCTTTTTCGTAATACTCCAGGGCTAGCGTGTAGTTCTTCACGGACATCATCAAGTGCCCGTAGAGCCGGAGCGGGCCAGGATCGGTGGGCGCAAGCTCGGTAGCCCTCTTGGTCATCTTGATCGCGTCTTGGACGCTCTGCAGGTCGCCTTCGGTGAAGAGAAAGAGCCCGTACTGATAGTACGCCTGCGGATTGTCGGGATCAAGCGCAATCAGTTGGTCATAGAAGCTGCGATCCCCACCAGCGGACTTCGCCGTCTCCAAGAGATGTTGCACAGCTTTGTGAGAGTACTCTTTGATCTTTTGTTCGAGTTCTTTCAGTTTCGCTTCTTTGCCCTCGACGTTCTCTTGCTTTTCCAGATCAGCTTTCTCTTGCTCGGCTTGGCGCAGCTTCACTTGGTAGAGCCGGGCAATATAGTAATCGAGATACTTGCCCAGTTCATCGTCGGTCAACGAACCCTCTTGCAGAAGTTTCTCGTATGCTGCTATGGCTTCGTCTATCTTCTCTTGCTGCTCCAGCTGATACGCGGCAATCAGGGGCAGGCGCAATTCAATCTGGGCTGACGCTTTGGCTTGCTTGAGCCATTGATCAAACCTCTCGACGCGCTGGCGCGCACGATAGTCGGTCGCGATCGAATCTTTCACCGCGCTGAAGCCCTTGCGGTCTTCGAGATGGACGAGCCACAGCCCCTGCGCCGTCTGGATGAGATCGCTCACTTCCGTGACTTGCAGCTTGGCGACTGCGTCTTGCAGCTCCTTGGGCAGGTCCGTCAGCGTGACGTAGCCCATATCGCCGTTGCGCAACTCCGGGTCTTGGGAGTATTCGCGGACGATCTCAGCAAAGCTTGCGCCTTGGACTTTGAGCTTATCTTTGGCTTCTTGCAGGCGCTTGCGCGCCGCGATCAGCTCGTCTTCGGGGGCGTCGGGGGCAATGGGTACAAATATGCGACTGAGCCGAACGCGCTCTAAGAAATTGCCCTGCTTGGCTGCCTCCAGCCACTGGGCCATCAGGGCGTCTTCTTTCTCGCGCAGCCAGTCGCGACGGACATCCGATTGCGCCTGCTCGAACGTGCGCACCCGCTTGTCCTCGACCTTGATGAGATGGAACCCAAAGCGCGTGCGCACCGGCGCGCTCACCTTCCCGATATCGAGAGCGAAGGCCGCATCTTCAAATTCTTTGACCATGACGCCCTTGCCAAACCATCCCAAGTCCCCGCCGTTTTCCGAGTTGCTCTTGTCGTCGGAGTGCTGTCTGGCAAGCTCAACGAAATCCGCTCCTGCATTGAGCTGTTTTCTGATCTCCTCGATCTTCTTCTGGGCTTGCGCAACCTGCTCTTCAGAAGCGTTTTCATCCGCACTGATTAAGATATGACGTGCTTTGACTTCGGGGGTCGCGTACTTCTCACGGTTTGCTTCAAAGTACGCGCGAAGCTCAGCCGTCGTCGGCTGAATATACCCCAGAATGTCATTGATATAGCGGGTCTTGTTCTGCTCGATGAACTCGATCAGTTGGGCGTCGGTGACGTCAATCTGGCCGACGACGACCTCCTCAAGAGTCTCCTCTTTGAGTTGTGCCGCCACTTGGTCGCGCATCTGGCGCTGATAGGCCGGCAGAGAGCTGCCGCGCTCGCTGAGCAGGCGCGCCAGCTCTTTCTCGTCAATGCCGTACCGTTGACGGAGCATGACGAGAAAATTCTCGTACTCTCTCTTGTAGCGTTCGTCAATCTTCTTGGCCGGGACGCTGATGCCGCGCCGGCGGCTCTCTTGGTCTTTGATCGTTTGTTCAATCAGCCGCTCAATGGCTTGGGCGCGCCACTGGAGCTGCCGATAGGCCCCGTCCGGCCCTTCCAGGGCCTTCTCGATGTCCTGGACGAACTGGCGCTGCTCGTTGAGTATCCCTTGATATGCCTGCTCGTATTTAGCCTTGTCAATCTTCTCCCCGTTGACGACTAAGACGACGTCCTCTTCTTTGGGGGCGTTGCTCCCGCCGGGGTTGAGCGCGACCGGGGAAAAGATCACCAACGCCCCGGCGACGAAGCTGATGACCACTGTCCAGATCACGTACTTTCCTTATCTCTCTACAAGCCTACGAACCGTGTGCATGTTCTCCTCACCTCAGAGTGTATGTGCAATGAAAAGAAATATGAGCGATTTCCTTGGACACTTGGCACCTTGTATAATAAACCCTAGGGGGTGATCTGTCAAGCGATGCGCACGATCTATCTAGGGCTTCTTTTAATAATAAGCGTGCTGGGTGCTGTGGGCGTGAGCCAGCCCGGCCCATTGATTATAGCGATAGACGCCGGGCACGGCGGGGACGACACCGGCGGGATCGGCATTGACACCGTGACCGAGAAAGATATCGTCCTCCAGATCGCTCATCTGATCGCCATTGAATCTGTGAATTTCCCCACGATAAAGATTCTCTTGACCCGGCGCGATGACCGGTATCTTTCGCCAGGGGAGCGTCTTGCCAATGCCCACGGCGCTCAGGTGTTTCTCAGTTTGCATCTGGATTTTTCGTATGACCCGCGCGTGCGGGGCATCACCGTTATCGTGCCGAAGGGTGCTGGAAACCCCACACGTGCCTTGGCGGACGCACTCCGCGCGCGCGTGACAAAAGCTGCGAAGACGCCCGATCTTGGGACGAGGACTGCTCCACTCTGGCTACGACGGCTCGCTATACCCGCTGTGCAGCTCAACCTGGGCTTTGTGACCAACCCCGAGGAGGCGCGCAAGCTCAGCCAGCTCGCCTACCAGCAACGCTTAGCCCAAGCGATCTTGGAGGGGATAGAAGAGTTTTTCTAAAGCTGCTGGACGGCATGGCCGAGCACAGGGAGTATCAGCTTTTCTAAAGCCAAGCGCACCGCGTGCTCCGACCCTGGGAGCGAGAAGATCAATTTTTTGCTAATGATCCCGGCGCTGGCACGGCTGAGGAGCGCATACGGCCCGACCTCGTGATAGCTCAACATCCGAAAGAGCTCACCGAAGCCGACAATCTCTTCGTCGTAGAGCTTTTTCAGAGTGCGCGCGGTCTGATCTTTGCGCGAGATGCCTGTCCCCCCGTGAAAAATTACGACATGCACGGTGGAATCAGCCTTGAGCTGCTCGACCATCTCCGTGATGTGAGCCGCGTCGTTCTTGATGATGCGATAGCGGGTGACGCGGTGTCCCGCGCTTTCTAGCTTTTCTCGGATGAGCTTGCCCGACGTATCGGTCGTCTCGTCGCGGGTGTCGCTCACTGTGACGATCCAGCACGTGACGCTCTCAACCGTGTGCTCGGCTCCCTTGTGCCCTGTCATGGCTTTTCACGATACCGCAAACGGTCACGCTGGCGCAAGTATCAGCACTGCTTGGGCTCCGCAAGCGCCGCTTTCAGAGGCCGCCCACGCCTCTCCAGCGGGCTGAAGAGCACATACTGCAACAGAATGCTGCTGCTGTAGAGCCCACAGACGATGAGGAAGATCGGCCCAAAGCCCCACAGGACTTGGAGATGCCCCAGGCGCTCCCCGCAAAGAGCAGATTCCATGCCATCGTAGACCAGCCGTTCACCGTAGCGCGGTCTTCAGGAGCGACCTGCTCCATCACGAAGAGCGAGTAGATCGGAGCGCTCATGGGCATGAGCGCGAAGCGCATCACGAAGGCGAGCGCGGAGATCCAGAGTATGGGGACGAAGGCCATGACTACGAAGAACGGGATCGAAAGCGCTTGTGTCCACACCATCGTGCGCACCTTGCCCACACGCTGCGCCAGCGGCGGCCCGGCGAGGGAAGCGATTCCCATCCCCACGGCCCCTAGCGCAAAGAGCGTTCCCAGCAGCGTATCAGGCACGTTGAACTGGAGCTTGAAGAAGACGTTCAGGAACGGGATAAAGAGCCCCGCCCCTAAGCCAAGAATGATATTCGGCACGATGAGCTTGAAGATCAGTCCCGCTGGTGTCTTCAGGTGCCACCGGAGGTGAGCGCGACTGCTCTCTCGCGGTGCCGACTGCATCCACACCAACGGGAGGATGCTGACGAAAATGAGCCCAACACTTACAGCTAGAGCCATCTGATAGACAACAGCTACGCCCTCCGGCACAGCAAGTCCGCGAGCAAAGAGCTGTGGCAAAGCCCCGCCTACAAAGCTTCCCAAAAAACTCGCCAGCGTCTGGAGCGCAAACTGCACACTGAAGAGATGAGTGCGTTCGTGCTCGTGGCTCTCTTCGACCATAAAGGGGGCACTGACGACTTGCAGGAGTGCCCAGCCCAAGCCGAGTATCCCGATAGAGAGAATCAAGGGTTCTGGCTTGGTGAAGATACTGACACCGAGCGCGCCCAGCCCGCTCAGGACTCCCCCGATGATGAGCGTGCGCCGGTGTCCCAGCGAGTCCCCCACTACCCCCGCAGGCACAGCAAGCAGGGCTATCACCAAAGGAGGGATGGCCGCCATGAGCCCGAGAAAATCTTGCTTATATCCCAAGCGCAACAGATAGATATTGAGCAAGAGCGAGAATATGCTCGACGCCAAGCCCATCAAGAGCCCTGAGAGCAAGAAAAGTCTGGCGTTATAGCTAAACCGACGCAGGCGCTCAAGATAATCCGAGAGCATTCGGCTGTGAGTATAACGTATGCGGTAGCGATTGGCTACTCCCCCCTGCGTGGTACTGCTCTCGCAGGCCCGTCTCACTCAAGGTGAATTTTCGGTGCATCTGCTCGCAGGGGTTAATACCGTTACTGTGCGGTAACACAAACGATTGGTTCTTCACCGATAGGCAGAAGGGATATACATTCCAATCTCGCACGCGCACGGGATTCCAGATAGAGATGCCAGAACTTGCGCTCGGGGATCGAAAGATCCTGCCAGACCATCGAGCGCATCCCTTGAGTGTACTCAGTGGGCACGCCCGTCGGCAGCGGGAAATGCTCCCCGATGGCTCCTAACACAGGCGCTTGAGGAACGAGAATCCAATACCCCTTCACATCTTCGGCCAGTGGCCAACCGGCGTCCTCTCGTGCCGCCGCCGGTCGCCAAGGATTATAAACGTCGTGATCGAAGAAGAGATTCAAAACTTCGTTGCGCCCCCCTGTGAAGAGATCAAAGCCCATCTGCTGCGCTAACGTTTCATCAATAAAGTGTCCGGTGATGGTGTGATTGGCTTGGCGAATCGCTACTGGGTCTGAGCTGCCGATGATCTTGGCGACCAGCGCGTCTACTTCTTTAATGTGATCGCTAGTTACGCGCTGACGATTTTGAGGCGTGTCTTGGGGGCGGGCGTCGGGCCAGAGATGGGGCCCAGCTTTGTAGTTGGTGTGAAAGTGCACACCCAACTGATGGCCCTTAGCGTAGAGACGCTTCAGTAGAGCTAAGCCCACGGGGTCTTCGCTGTAGTACTCAGCGTGATCGCCGGCGATCTCTAGCGTCAGCTTGGGGACAAAGCTCGAGCCTTCCTCGTGCTCAATCTGATCGAAGTAATCAGCGAGCCACGCCAGGTTGTCGCGTTCGCTCTCATAAGCTCGCTTCTCCACTCGTCCTCCGGGCGCGGGCAAGGGGTCAAAGTGAATGACGAACGTGACATAGATTGGGTTTTCAGCGGCGCTCGGCGCCGCGGCTTCGCTCACGAGATCTCCGCTGCTCCCGCTGAGAGCAAGGGCGAGCAACACCATGCCAACGCCAAGCATTCTCATAGACTTACCTCCCCGGATTGTACTTGTAAACCATCAGAAAGCCCGTGGGCGTGGTCGTCACGGCGGGATCGCAAATAATCGCGCCGGGCGAGCTCGTGATGTTCGTTCTCTTCTCGAAACGGAAGGCCAAGCCGTCGGAACTCCTATAGGCTGCGATACCCATTTCGCAAACATAAAGCCGCACGGTGCCATCTGCAAGCACGATGGAGCCGGGGACGCCGCCGCGCTCGACCCGAACCCCGGGGTCTAAAGTGAAAATGAGCCCATCGTCGCTCGTGGCGCTGATGATACGGCCCTCATTATTCAGATACATTCGATAGCGACCGTCTTGGAGCTTTATCACATCGGGGTCAAAGCTCCGGACCATCTGGAAGCGAACGCCGGGCTCCATAGTGTAGTTGAGCCCATCGGCAGAGACCGCGCTGTAGATATGATACTCCCCGGCTCGGTGGGCAATATCAAAGAAGTACATGCGCAGACGACCGTCGGGCAGCTCGATCACATCCGGGTCCACCGGGACGATGCTTCCTAAATCTTTGAACTGTACCGTTCCCAATCTCTCCCAAGTACTGCCGTCCGTGCTGCGGGCGATGCCGATCTTCTCAGTGCGCGGGCCGATGAAGTTCGAGAAGTCCACCCAGTAGGCCCAATACACACCTTGGGACGTGCGAATAACATCGGGGACGGAGGCTTTCTCTGCCAGCAGCACAGGGGGCGCCCATGCTAGGCCGTCCTGGGAGGTCGTGAAGTAGACTCGATCTTGTGTCACTTCGGGTGGTGGTTGCTGCGCGAGCCCGGCAGGGCTTAAGCGCCAAGTAGTCGCTTCGCTCTGGAAGAAACCGACCGCCAGCAACACCCACATTGCTACTAAAATAACTCTCTTCATTATTATTTCAGGTGGCGTGCAAAGAATGGCACGACGCGCGCCAGCGCCTGTTGCCCAAACACTGAGTTTATGGGCCAGCCGTGGCCGGCTCCCTCGAGGGCGACCAAATCCACTTCCACGTTGACAGCCTTCAGTGCGTCTCTCATCACGACGGATTGTTCCAAGGGCACGATGGGGTCTTGCGTCCCGTGGACGAGCAGATAGGGCGGGTCATCAGCGCTGACGTGGGTGACCGGCGAAGCCTTCTTGCACAGTTCTGGATTGGCCTGGCAGGTCGTGCCGAAGAGCGCAAGACACGATACTGCTACGAGCAGCGCAACTTTACCATAGAGAGACCACATCGTCATCACTCCTTTCGATTTTGATCGCCTACCCCGCGCTTCCAGACGCCCGACCGGCCGCCGCGTTTTTCGACTAAGAAGATCTCTTCGATGGTCATGCCGCGCTCGGCGGACTTGCACATATCATAGACCGTGAGCAGAGCCACCGCGCAAGCAGTCAGCGCTTCCATCTCCACGCCGGTCTTGCCCGTGCTGGTCGCCGTGGCGATAACCGTGAGCCGGCCCGCTTTCAGATCGGGCTGAAACTCTATATCTAGAGAATCGAGCGAGATGGGATGACAAAGTGGGATCAGTTCTGAGGTCTTCTTGGCACCGGTGATCGCGGCGATCTTGGCTACCGTGAGGACGTCGCCCTTGGGAATCTTCTCGGTCACGATGAGCTTGAGCGTTTCGGGAGAGATCAAGATCGCGCCCTGGGCGACAGCGACGCGTTTGGTGTTGGGTTTCTCGCTGACGTCCACCATGCGCGCGCGCCCTTGAGCATCAAGATGGGAGAGCTGCGCTCTTGCTGACGCTTGTTTTCGTCTCATCTTACACCACCGCATCTACAAGCGTTGCTTCTACCAGAGCGCCATGCTCATAGTGCTCAACGTCCTCTGGAACCTCGATCCAGCCATCGGCCCCCACTATGGTCGAGAGCTTGCTCGCTCCGCCCTGCAACGGGTGCACCAGATACGAGCCGTCTGCAGCTCGCTCGAGTCTCGCCCGCACGAACTCTCGGAAGCCCCGCACGGATCTTATGGGCTTGGTCAGCTTGGCTTGGATTTTTATAAGCTCGCGCGCGCGCCCGAAATAGTATCGCTCCACAAGGGGCCACACAAAGAGATGGAGCGCCAGCCACGTCGCCACCGGATACCCCGGCAGCCCCACGACGGGCTTTCTCTCGATCACCCCCAGCAGAACCGGATGCCCCGGATGGTACGCCACCCCGTGCACAAGCACCTCGCCCAAGCCCCTCACGACCTCCGACACCCAATCCCCGCGCCCCTTGCTCGTCCCGGCCCCGAGCAAGATCAGATCATGCTCTGCACAAGCCTCTTGCACAGCTCGGCGCACGTATATAAAATCATTGAGCACGATCGGGTGAATCGTCACCGATGCGCCCCACCGCTCGACGTAGCCCCGCACGATCTGCGAGTTCGTCTCGACGATCTGCCCTCGTGACGGCTTCTTTTCTGGTGGGATCAGCTCAGACCCCGTCGGGATGAAGATCGCTCGTGGCCGACACTTCACCCACACGGTGAGATTCCCTGTGCCAAGCAGCGCGGCCACAGCTTCGGGAGTGAGCAGAAAATCTTTGGGTATGACCTGCGCTCCCTGAGCGAAATCTTCGCCCACGGCGCGGATGTGCTTGCCTACCGGGACGGGCCGGGTGATCTCGATGGTGTCGGCGTCGAGTTCGTGGACGTCTTCGATCTTGATGACGGCATCGTATGTGTCGGGGATGGGATCGCCCGTGTCCACGTACTCACAATCTCGACCCCGTTTGAGTCTCAGGGGGTGGTGCGGGTCGGCCAAGCGCGTGCGCTCGGCCTTCACGGCGATCCCGTCCATCGCCGCGCTGGCGTAGTGCGGCAGATCGCGCTGCGCGCAGACAGGGCGGCTCGTGACGCGCCCCACCGCCTCCCGTGTCTTGATCTCCTCTTCACGAGCTTGAAAGAATTCAGGCGCGAAGAAGATGCGCTGGGCCTCTTCTAACGACACGGCTTGTAGCTGCGCACGCACGCGCCTCATAGCAGCTCCACCCAGACTTGTGCTCCTGCGGGGATCTCTTCGAACTCTGAAGGGACGCGGAGAATCCCATCGGCCCGCGCCAGCGTCGAGATATTGTTGGAGTGCCCAAGGACCGGCTCGGCGTACAGGGTCCCAAGCGATTCGTCGAGCCTCAAGCGTATCGCGACAAACTCTTCCCGTCCGAGGGCCGAGTGCACCGTCTGCGTCAGCTGTGCTGAGGCCAATCTATGAGCGGGCAGCAGGACCCTCAAGCCGCTGCGTCGCGCCAGCACCGGCCGCACGAATTTTTCAAAGACCAGAACGCACGAGACGGGATTGCCCGGCAGCCCAATGACGGGCTTTTTGTCTACGACGGCGAAGATCGTGGGTTTGCCCGGCTTGATCTGCAGCCCATGCACCAAGACCTCCCCCAATTCTTGGAGGAGATCGAGCGTCCAGTCGCGCGCCCCTACGGACGATCCCCCTGAAAGCAAGACCATATCAGATTCGCGCACGGCGTGCTGGATCGTCGCGCGCAGTCTCTCTCGGTCATCGGGCACGATCCCCAGCGAGATGCCCTGAGCCCCTTCGAGCAAATGACGCAAAATATGGGAGTTGATCTGGCGCACTTGGCCCGGCCGGATCGCGTGTTCGGCTTCGACAAGCTCCGAGCCAGTGCTGATAAGACTGACCCGCACGCGCCGATAGATTTTTACGGAGAGAATCCCCATCGCTATCAGCGCCCCGATGTCTACCGCGCGCAGCTTGTGGCCGGCTCTGAAGACGAGCTCGCCGCGCTGGAAATCAGAATCGGCCGAGAGCACGTGCGCCCCCGGTGTCACCTCAGCGAAGAGTCGCACGCTCTGATTGTTCTGTCGTTCGGTCTCTTCGAGCATGACGACGGCATCGGCACCGTCGGGCATGGGGCCGCCTGTGGGGATCTCACAAGCTTCCCCTGCATGTACCGAGGGGAGTGTACGAGGGTCCTGACCCATCTCGACCGAGCCAATGATCTTCAGTAGGACGGGACGCTCACGGCTCGCTCCGTGGGTCTCCGAAGCGCGCACGGCGTAGCCGTCCATCGCCGAGCGGGCAAAGCCGGGCACGTCCTCGGGACAGATAATATCTTCGGCGAGCACCCGACCGAGGGAGTCCGTCGTCGGGAGTGTCTCTGTCTCGGCGATAGGCGCGACATGCGCGAGGGCGAGCGCGATCGCTTCATCGAGCTTTTTGGCCTGGAAGGTCCTCATCTTAGAAACTGCTCCTCCAAGAGATCCGCGAGTCGCTCGATCTCCTCTGGGCCAAAGCGCCGCTGAGAAATCTTCGCTACGCCCTCTTCTACGAGAATCTTGGGAAGTGCTGAGTGTTTGAACCCTTCGACCAGCACGAGCTGGACGTCGTCGAAGTATCGAGAGATCAGCCCTTCGACAGAGGGCTCGCTCGCGCACTCGCTGACGATAGCGAGCTTATGGGGCGCGACCAGCGCCACGGCGCTCGCTCCGGCAGCTTTAAAAGCAAACGAGTCTTTACCGGGATAATCTATCTCGAAATCGTGGTGGGTGTGCTTGATCGCGCCGACGCGATAGCCGCGCGCTGTCAGAATCTTAATGAGCTTCGTGATCAGGGTCGTTTTGCCGGAGCCGCTTGGGCCTACGATGGCGATGCCAGGAGTCATAGAGGCTACCCCCCCAAACTCGACATCACTGTCTGTGTGATCTTCCCCTCATCCCAA
Organism: Candidatus Bipolaricaulota bacterium; assembly: GCA_023512665.1. Taxonomy (GTDB): domain Bacteria; phylum Bipolaricaulota; class Bipolaricaulia; order RBG-16-55-9; family DRXL01; genus JANXCC01. The sequence goes on from JAILZC010000005.1 coordinate 11,597, forward strand.
TGATGGCCCGCCGGCTTGATCTCTAGGGCTCTTGCGATCCCTGCTGCGATCGCCTCACGGTCGCCTTGACGGATGGCATCTCTCAGATTGACGTGCACGTCATAGGCCAGACACGGGCGAATCTCGCCGTTGGCCGTGAGTCGCAGCCGGCTGCACGTCGCGCAGTATCGGTCTGAAATCGGCGTGATGAACCCGACTTTTCCCGGTGCGCCGGGGGCTTTCCAGTAGCGGGCCGGCCCGTGCCCCCTCTCATCGGCGGGCACTAGGCCGTACTTCTCCGTCAGCGCGCGCCGCACCTTGCTGAGATTGAGATACCCCCCAAGCCCGTTGAGGCTCAGGGCCTCGCCGATGGGCATCAGCTCTAAAAATCTCACCGTCACGTCCTCCACAAGTGTTAACTGAAAAAGATCTTCGATCTCGTCGTCGTTAAAGCCGTTCAAGATCACGGCGTTGATCTTCAGCGGGGTCAGGCCGACTTCGAGGGCACGGCGCAGCCCGTACAAGACCGTCTCGAGGCTGCCAAAGCGCGTGATCTTTCGGAATCTCTCGGGGCGCAGCGTGTCCACGCTCACGTTGATTCTATCCAAGCCTGCGTCTTTGAGGTCCTTGGCGAACCGCTCCAGCAGCATCCCGTTGGTCGTGCAGGAGATCTCTTCGAGGTCGCACTCGGTCTTGAGTCTATAGATGAGCTCTGGAAGATTAGGGCGGACGAGCGGCTCCCCGCCGGTGATGCGCACGCTGCGTATCCCCAGCTCGGAAGCGACCTGCACCACGGTGACGATCTCATCGAACGAGAGCACCTGGTCGAAGAATTTCGCGTGCAGGGGCATACAGTAATGACAGCGCAAGTTGCAGCGATCCGTGACGGAGATGCGCAGGTAGTTATGCTCTCGGCCGAATCGGTCCTTCATAGATAGAAAAAATTATGACATATCTCGTGCGACAACGCAAGAGCGCCAGTTGCTTGTCTGGTGGAGGCAGGGTATAATCACACGAGCCCTAACGTGTTTGAACGTCATCGGTGGATTCCCAAACGCGGCAGGATGCTTTTACTTTTCACAAGGGGTGTTCTGTGAGCAAGTACATCTTTGTGACCGGCGGGGTGCTCTCGGGGTTGGGCAAGGG
>JAILZC010000050.1 GCA_023512665.1 Candidatus Bipolaricaulota bacterium
CACTGTTGTCATCAAGCCCGCGCCGACGACCCCGCTCACAACTCTAGAGTTAGCCAAGATTGCTGAGGCCGTGGGTCTGCCTCCGGGAGTCTATAACGTGCTCACCGATCCAACCCCAGCGACAGTGGGCAGTGTCCTCTGCGCGCATCCGTTAGTGAACAAGATCGCCTTTACGGGTTCGACCGCGACCGGCACGAAGATCATGCAACTAGCTGCGCCCAACATCACGCGCGTCTCCCTCGAACTTGGGGGCAAAGCCCCATTTATTGTCTTCGCTGATTGCGACTTTGAGAGGACTCTCGCTCAGGCGCTCTTGGCGAACTTCTTCGCTCAGGGACAGATGTGCACCGCCGGGGCGAGGTTGCTCCTTGAGCGCCCCATCTATCAGAAATTTTTAGACGCGTTCGTCGAGCGCGCTTCTAAACTCAAGATCGGCGACCCCAGCGACCCCATGACCGAGTTCGGCACGCTCCATTCCCAAGCGCAACTCGACAAAGTGAAGCACTACGTGAAGCTCGCTCACGAGCAAGGGGCGCGCTTGGTGTTAGGCGGCAAGCAGCCCACGGGAAGCGAATTCGAGCGCGGCTTCTTCTTTGAACCCACAGTCTTTACTGACGTTCAGCCGACGATGACTCTCGCGTGCGAGGAAGTCTTTGGCCCCGTCGTCGGCGTGATGGCTTTTGAGGGCGAGGACGAAGCCGTGAAGATCGCTAACGCTGTCGAGTACGGCTTAGCGGCGGGGATCTTCACGCAAGACATCAGCAAAGCGTTACGGATGGCGCATCGGGTCAAAGCGGGGCGGATCTGGGTCAACTGTTACAACATGCATCCGGCGGGGGTGCCCTACGGGGGTTTTAAGAAGAGTGGCTTTGGCCGTGAGGCTGGGCTGCAGTGCTTGCTCGATCTGTATACTGAGACTAAGAGCGTGCAGGTTGACATCAGCCCAGACTTCTTCGATTGGTTCATGTAACCAGACTTCGTCTGGCCAGGCTTCGCCTGGGCCGTTCGTCTTGCCGCCGAAGGCGGCAAGGTGTACAGTCCAGACGCAGTCTGGCCCCCCTTCCCGTGTCGGGAAGGGGGCTAGGGGGTTAGGTCCTAGAAAGGGAGCGCTCTATGCAGGAGGCTTTCTTCAGTTTTGAGCTGCCCACGAGAATTCTCTTTGGCGTTGGGGCTCTGGGTAATCTGCGCTTAGAGTGTGACACCCACGGTTGGAAGTCAGCGTTGATTGTCACTGATAGTGGGGTACGCCAAGCGGGGCTGCTAGAACGGCTCACAGCACAGCTTGAGGGCCTCGACTATGCCGTCTACGACGGGATTCTCCCTAACCCGACGGTGCAGTGCATCGAGGGAGCTGTAGCCCTTGCCCAAGGGCGGGATGTGCTCATTGCTCTCGGCGGCGGTAGCGTGCTCGACAGCGCAAAAGCTCTCAATGCCGTCAAGACCCACGGCGGCTCAGTGTTGCACTATGAGGGCAACGATGCCGTGCCCGGCCCCTGCGGCCCGCTCGTCGCTATCCCTACGACGGCTGGGACGGGCAGCGAAGTGACGTTCATCGCGATGGTCACCGTGCCGGAGCGCCAACAGAAGCTCCCCTTGGTCAGCCGATACTTGGCTCCGACGCTCGCTATTGTTGACCCCGAACTCACAAGAACACTGCCGCCCAGCGTCACGGCGCACACGGGGCTCGATGCGCTCACCCATGCTGTTGAGACATTGGTCTCGGTCTCGGCGCAGCCGATAGCGGATCTCTTGGCTTTGCAGGCGATCAAGTTAATCACGCAGTATCTGCCTATGGCCGTCAAAGAGGGCGAGAATATGGAAGCCCGGGCGAATCTCTCTTACGCGGCCTTGACGGCGGGCATTGCATTTAGTAACGGCTGGACCGGGATGGCGCACGCACTGGCGCACGCACTGGGTGGGCTCTATGATCTGCCGCACGGGCTGTGCTGCGCCCTGGCGCTGCCAGCGACGATGGAGTTCAATCTTGAAACTCAAAGAGCGAAATATGAGCAGATCGCGCAGGCGTTGGGAGCGGCTTCGGCGCAAGAGGGGATCGCGCGCGTGCGGGAGCTGATGCGAGAGGTCGGAGTTCCCATGCGCTTGCGGGACGTAGGTGTGCCAGAGAGCGATCTGGACAAGATCACTGAGCTTGCTCTTGCAGACGGCACGATTCTCTTTAACCCGCGCCAGCCCAGTGCTGAGGAGCTGCGCGCGCTGGTGCAGAAGGTCTTTTGAGGCGCGAACTGTAGCTTGAACTTCGCATCATCTTTAGAGTAAACTGATGTGAAAGGGGAACCAATAATGGCGAGCAAGCGTAAAGAAGTCCTGAAGCTTCCCGTCACGCTCGATCTTGGCGAAGATGGTTATATCATTGCGGAGTGTCCGGCTATCCCAGGGTGCGTCTCCCAAGGCCGTACTCGTGAAGAAGCTCTGGAGAACATCAAAGACGCAATCCTCGCTTGCTTAGAGGTGCGCAAGCGGCGAGGTATGCCATTGACCGTTGAGACTCACGAGATCGAGGTGGCTGTGTGAAGTGCCGCGCCTTCCGCGAATCAGTGGGGAAGAAGCCGTGAAAGCATTTGTGAGAGCTGGCTGGACTCTTGATCGTCTGAGTCAACGGAATCACTTTGTGCTCACTCGACCGGGAAGTCTTTACTCGCTCTCTGTGCCTAATCACAAAGAGCTCGACAGAGGTCTCTTGCGTAGCTTGATACGCAAAGCCGGCTTGACTGTTGAAGAGTTCGTTCAACTTTTGAAGAGGGAATAGCTAATAAAGGAGGTGTCTATGGGCTTTCCCTATCAGGACCCGCAGCAAGCCAAAGAGTTCGTGCTCGGGTTTGCCAACCGACTCAGGGACGTCAAGGAGATCTACGAAGGCTGGTCGGCCCTGAAGATGCTCGTCGGGATTCATATTAAACAACCCGATATAGACTTTTGGGTGGACGCCCGCGGCGAGGGGATGCAGATCTGCGAGACCCACCCCGGCGGCGAAGAGGATGCGTCTCTCACTTTGACAGCCGAGCTCTTCCATAAGCTCTACACGGGCCAAGAGAACGCCATGCTCGCGTTCACCAAAAGACTTATTCAGCCCAAGGGCAAAGTGAGCGGTATTATGCAGCTCACACGCACCATGCCCCAAGCTGTCGAGGCGTATAAACGCTACTTGGCCGAGAAAGGGGTGAAGGCATAACAGTGCGCATCACCGGCGTCACTGTGAAGCTATTAGAGTATCCGTTGGAGCAGCCCTTCTATCCCGCGTGGCTGCCCGGATATCCCCAAGCGTTTCATCGGGTCAATCTGGTCATTCTTGAGACCGATGAAGGGATCAGGGGCTACTCAGCGGGCTTTGCCTTCGGGCAAGAAGGGCTGAAGCTCGGAGAGTTGCTTGCTCCCTTCTTGCTGGGGCGCGATCCGTTCAACGTTGAAGATATTCTCAAAATCTTGCGCTCGGCGACGTTTCTGGGAATGAGGCTGTGGTACGTCGAACCGGCGCTCTGGGATATCATCGGCAAAGCGCTGAACGTCCCGGTCTATAAGCTCTTAGGCGGCTACCAAGAGAGAATAAGAGCCTACGCGAGCACAGGGGAGCTGAAGGGCATCGAAGAACGCTTAGAATATATTGAGCACATTCAGAAGATGGGCTTCCGCGCGGTGAAGCTGCGCTTTCACAGTCTTGATTGGCGCGACGATATGAAAGTCGCGCGGGCGGTGCGCGAGCATTTTCCAGATATCGAGCTGATGGTGGACGCGAACATGGGCTGGCGCGTGGCGGGCCTAGGGGAAGCGCCCCATTGGGATTTGGCGACGGCGCAGCGCGTCGCCGAAGAACTCAAAGAGCTCGGCGTGCTCTGGCTCGAAGAGCCGTTAGAGAAGAACGACTATCACGGGTATCGTCTGCTGCGCCAGAGAGTGGGGATCGCGCTTGCCGGCGGGGAGATGAACTCTGATCTCCACGAGTTCCGCGAGCTGATTCTCAATGAGTCACTCGATATTCTGCAGCCGGACGCGATGCTCTCTGGGGGAATTTTGACAGCGAAGAAGATCGCAGCGATGGCCGAAGCTTTTGGACTGCGCATCGCACCGCACACGTGGACGAGCGGGCTGGGCTTGGCAGCCAATCTGCACGTGATGGGAGCCTGCCCCAATTGCGAGTGGGCAGAGTTTCCCTACGAGCCGCCGGGCTGGACGCCCCAAGCCCGGGACTTCTTTTTGAAAAAACCGTTGATGATTGACCCTGACGGATATATCTCCGTTCCGTCTGGGCCGGGGCTTGGAGTGGAGCTTGATGAAGAGACATTGACACGCTACGCCAAGGGCTGACTTGCACGGAAGGCGGTCGAGCGGCTAAGATAAACACACGGAGTGCCGGAGGAGGACGAGCTATGAGAATGAGTCGTCGTCTCTTTTTGAAGGCGCTTGGCGTTGGGGCAGGGGCGCTGACGCTGAGCCACGTGTTGGGATGGGGCCAGCAGCCCCCAGTGAAGATCGGACTGATCGGCCCCATTGATCTGCTGGACGTCGGCAGGGCGATGGTGCGCGGGGCGCAGTTGGCTCTTGAAGAGATCAACAAGTTAGTGGATGACAAGAAACTCCCGCCGCCCAAGCTCACCATGGACGGGCTGATTCGCGACGACCAAGTCCTGCGCGGGGATGTCGCCCGGGCAGCGTTTGAGGAGCTTGTGGAGAAGGGCGCCCAAGTAATTATTGGGGGCTTTCTTGACGAGGCCGTCATGGGGATGATCCCCTCGATGGCCCGGCTGAAGAAGCCCTTCTTGAACACGGGCACAAGTGGCAAGCAATTCAGCGAGCTGCTCAGGAACGAATACGAGAAATATAAGTATTACTTCCGGTTGATGCTCAACACCGAGGTCCTCGGCCTGGATGCTGCGGGCATGGTCAAGGGCTTGATGAAAGAGGAACTCGGTATTCAAAAAGTCGCGCTGGTGATGGAGGACAGCAACTTCGGCCGCGATTACTTGAAGATCTTGCAAGAGCGTCTCCCCAAGGAAGCCGGCGTGGAGGTCGCTCGAGCGATCAACTTCCCCGTCAATAACCCGGACTTCAACGCGATCCTCCAACAGATTGGGGACTCCGACGCCGACGCGATCATCCCCGGCTTCGCCTTCAATACTGGGGTGCCCTTTGTGGGCCAGACATACGAACTCAAAGCCGACGCGCCAGTCATCGGGATTATCACCGAGGGCCAAGCGTTCGAGTATTGGAAGAGCACAGGCGGACGCGTCATGGGCCACGCCTATGCCGATGCTGCGACCGGCGAGACGCCCCTCACTCCCAAGACGTTGCCATTCTTCCAAGCATACGTCGAACGCTATGGCGACTCTCCACCGTCGCGCCCCCTCTACACGGCATTTACGACCTACGATGGGTTGTTTGTATTGAAGGAAGCGATTGATCGTGCCAAAGGCACCGATCCCGATAAGCTCGTCGAAGAACTAGAGAAGACCGACTACGTCGGGACGGTAGGACGGTTGCAGTTCCGAGGTAAGGACGACGTCTACCCGCACGACCCCAAGTACGGCCCAGAGTACGTTGTGGCCAAGTGGGTCCTGTGGACGACGTTGGCCAGAGACCCGCTCAAGGCCGATCCGAAGAAGGATCCGCTGCGCGTCGTGATCTGGCCCAAGCAGTATCGTCTGCGCCCCGATGAAGAGGGCAGGCCCATCAGCATTGACGCGTGTATCAGCAAGGCTGCCGCGGAGTATCGTGCGGCGGTCGAGGACTGGAAGAAGAAGGGCAAGCCCAGGGGCGGACGGTTCGAAGCCTGGCAGGCATTCGCGCGCAGCGTTGCCAAATGCTTTGTCGGATAAAATGAGGGGCGAAGCGCGAACGCGCTTCGCCCCGTGAAAATTATGGAGCAAGCTTTTACTATCATAGAGCGCATCGTTATCTACTCCGTGCTCATCAGCGCGCTCTATGCTCTGGTCGCCCTCGGCTTCACGATGATCTTCGGCGTGGGAAGGGTCTTAAATTTAGCCCACGGGGCGTTCTTGATGATCGGGGCATACACGGCTTGGTTCGCCCAGCAGTATCTTCACTGGGACCTGTATAGCGCCTTCGCTCTCGCTGTGGGTGTCTGCACGCTGCTGGGAGTCGTCCTCTATCAGGGCTTAGTGCGCCATGTGCAACGCTCCCCCATCGTCACGCTCATCGCCACGCTGGCCTGCGGGCTCATCATTGAAGAGCTCATCAAGATCTTTTTCACCACGAATACCCAATTGTTGGCGCCGTTTGTGAGCGGGAGCATCGAGATTGACAAGACGACCGTCATCACCAATCGCATCATTGCGTTTGGGGCGTCGTGGGCCGCGATCATTCTCTTTTGGCTCTTTGTGCACCGGACGCGCTGGGGCAAGGTGATCTTAGCCACGGCCCAAGACCAAGAGGGCGCAGCCCTCGTGGGCATTGACGTGAAGAGAGTCTACACGCTCACCTGGGCGATCTCGGGGGCGCTGGCGGGGATCGCCGGGGTCTTCTTCGCGTCGTGGGTCAAGCTCGACCCGTTCATGTGGCGCGACCCGCTCATCATCAGCTTCGCTATCGTCGTTGTGGGCGGGTTGGGCAGTCTGAAGGGCTCCATCGTCGCGGCGTATCTTATTGGGCTGCTGGAGGTGCTCATGACCTACTCCCCCTCGGTGCGCATCTGCACGGAGAGTTTT
>JAILZC010000051.1 GCA_023512665.1 Candidatus Bipolaricaulota bacterium
GACGATGCTGCTGCAAAGCATCGCCAACTCCATCACGACCAACCACCCGGAGATCATCCTCATCGTGCTGCTGATCGACGAGCGGCCCGAGGAAGTCACCGACATGCAGCGCTCGGTCAAAGGCGAGGTGATCAGCTCGACGTTCGACGAGCCTGCCTCCCGGCACGTCCAGGTGGCCGAAATGGTCATCGAGAAGGCCAAGCGCCTGGTCGAGCACAAGCGCGACGTCGTGATCCTGCTCGACTCGATCACGCGCCTGGCGCGCGCCTATAACACCGTCGTGCCCCCGTCGGGCAAAGTCCTCTCCGGCGGCGTCGACTCGAACGCGCTCCAGCGTCCCAAGCGCTTCTTCGGGGCCGCCCGCAACATCGAGGAGGGCGGTTCGCTGACGATCGTCGCCACGGCGCTCATTGACACCGGCAGCCGCATGGACGACGTCATCTTTGAGGAGTTCAAGGGCACGGGCAACATGGAGCTAGTGCTCGATAGAACCCTCGCGAACAAGCGCATCTTCCCCGCGATTGATTTGGAAGTCTCAGGCACTCGCAAAGAAGAGCTGTTACTTCCCGAAAAAGTCCTCAAGCGCGTCTGGGTGCTGAGAAAACTGATCGGCGATATGAACGATAAACAGAAGGCCCTCGAATGGATCATCTCGCGCATGGAGCAGACCAAGACCAACGAGCAGTTCTTAGAGTTAATGCGCAATGAGTAGAGCTTTGAGAATTTTGCTGCTGGGGTGGAGCGGGCTGGCCCTGATCTTTGGAATCTTCTGGGTGCAGCAGGGCCCGCTATCGAGCAGCGCGAAGTTCGCGGCTCAAGGCGGCCCCACCGCCAGCGACGAAGGTTTCGCCCTCACCCCGCAGATCATCGAGCACCAAGTCCAGCCCGGTGAGACCCTCGAACAGATCGCCGCGCGCTTTGGAGTCCCTGTGGCCGCCCTAGTCAGCAGCAACGCGACTGTGTTGGACGATCTGCGCACAGTGGAGCCGGGGACGGTCTTAAAGATCGTCACGAACGGGGTCTTGCACGCGGTCAAGCGCGGCCAGACGCTCACCGACATCGCTCGGACATACGGCGTCCCACTTACAGAAATTTTGTGGGCCAACCGCCTCGAAGATCGAAAATATATCTACCCCGGCGAGGAGTTCTTCATCCCCGGTGCGGCGACGTCGCCGTTCTTCACATACCTGCAGATGGCCGGGGGCAAGAAGAGCCTTTTTGCGTGGCCGGTGCGCGGCGTGATCTCTTCAGAATTTGGGCCAAGAATTCACCCCATCAGCGGGGAACCCGACTTCCACCAAGGGATTGACATCGAAGTCCCTGAAGGGACGGACGTCTATGCGGCTTGTGCCGGGAGAGTGATCGTCGCGGGGCGCCATAGCGGGTATGGGCTCTATATTGTCTTAGAGCACAGCACCGGTTATCGCACGCTCTACGGGCATCTGTCGGAGATTGGGGTCTATCGCGGACAATTCATCGAAGGAGGTCAGCGCATCGCCCGATCGGGCAACACGGGGAACTCAACCGGCCCCCATCTGCACTTTGAGATTCTGCAGTACGGCCGGCCGCTCAACCCCCTGGCGCTCTTGCCACCATGAAGCTCACGGTCTACGGAGGCCGCCACTTGTTCGGAGAGATCACCGTGGACGGGGCCAAAAACGCCGCCCTGCCCCTGCTCGCCGCAACGCTGCTCACCGATGACGACGTGCTCTTAGAGAACGTCCCCGACGTGGGCGACGTGCGCACCATGATCGCGCTGCTGGAGAGCGTGGGCAAACGCGTGAGAGCTCTCTCACCGGGCGTCTTAAGCGTTCGCACCGAGAGAGACCTTACGGGGGCTCCCCCGGACTCTCTCGTGCGGCGGTTGCGCGCGTCGTTCTTGCTGTTGGGGCCGCTCATGGCGCGGGTCGGTGCGAGCCAGTTGCCCCTGCCCGGCGGCTGCCCCATCGGCGTCCGCCCCGTAGACCTTCATCTGAAGGGCTTGAAGGCGTTGGGAGCCCAGCTCGAGTCGGTGGGCCCATTCTGGCACGCCCACGCAGGGAGTCTCCACCCCGCGGAGATCCACTTGGATTACCCGTCGGTGGGCGCGACCGAGCAGATCATGATGACGGCTGCGCTCATCCCTGGGCGGACGGTCATCAGCAACCCCGCGCAAGACCCGGAAGTCCACGACCTAGCTCGCTTGCTCATCAAGATGGGCGCGGGGATCATGATCGAGCCGGGGCGGCTCCAGATCGAAGGGGCAGCACGCTTACAGGGCACCACGCACACGGTGATCCCCGATCGCATCACTGCCGGGACGTTTCTCATCGCTGGGGCGATCGCCGGGGGAGATGTGACTGTGCACTGCCAGCCACTCCACCTCGAGGCCCTCTTAAGCAAACTGGACGAACTGGGGATCATCGTCCAAGAGCACGTGGAGAGCGTGCGCGTCGTCAGTGACGGGCCGGGCAGTTTCTCCGGTGGGCGCGTCGAGGCTCGGCCCTACCCGGGGTTCCCTACAGACCTCCAGCCCCAGATGATGGCTCTCCTGAGCGTGGCTCGCGGGGCGAGCGTCGTCAAGGAGACCGTGTGGGAGAGCCGATTCGCCCACGCCACGGAGCTCGCCCGCATGGGGGCGCAGATACGGCTCGAAGGGCCTACAGCCCTGATCGAAGGGGTCGCGCAGCTCTCCGGCACAGAGGTCCACGCCACGGACGTGCGCGCCGGCGCAGCGTTGACCCTGGCGGGCATCGCTGCTGCGGGCACGACGATCGTCCTCGATCGTGATGGACACATCGGGCGCGGACATCGGGATTTGGCGGGCGAGCTGAACCGCCTGGGAGCTGCTATAATATCTGAAGAAGAACAGACTCTCGAAGAGAAGAAGGAGGTTGCCAGTACAGAGATTCGATGAACCAACTGATTGAAGATCGGCTGGGGGAGCGGGCGCGGGTAGGTGCTGGGGAACGAGCGATCTTAGTGGGGTTGGACGTAGGGCACAGGGCAGATTGGCAGGAACGCGAGTCCATCGAGGAGCTGATGGAGCTCGCGCGGACGGCAGGGCTGACAATCCTACGGACGGTTCTGCAAAAGCGCGATAGACCCGATCCGGCGTTCTTCATTGGCAAGGGCAAGGCCGACGAACTCAGAGCACTGGCGGCCAAGGCCGACGCCCAGGTGATCGTCTTCAACGACGCGCTCACGCCGGCGCAAGCCCGCAATCTCGAAGAGAGAATTCAGAGAAAGATCATAGATCGCGCCCAGCTTATTATGAACATCTTTGCGCAGCGGGCGCGCTCCAAGGAAGCGAAGCTCCAAGTTGAGCTGGCGCAGTTGGAGTATCTTCTGCCGAGGCTGCGCGGGTGGGCAGAGACATTAGGGCAGCCCGGCGCGGGGATCGGCACGCGCGGCCCCGGTGAGACCCGTCTCGCCCAAGAGCGCCACGCGATCCGCCAGCGCACGCACGCTCTCAAAGAGCAGCTAGCCAAAGCCGAACAAGAGCGCGCCGTGCGCCGCAAGCTGCGCGAGAAACGCAAGATCCCAGAGATCGCCCTGGTCGGGTACACCAACACCGGGAAGTCTACGCTCTTGCGGGTTCTCACCGGCGCGGAGACGTTTATCGAAGACAAGCTCTTTGCGACCCTGGACCCGCTGACGCGCCAGATGTATCTCCCCGACGGACGGCTCGTCGTGATCACCGACACGGTGGGGTTCATCAAAAAACTTCCCCATCAGCTCATCCCGGCGTTCGCTTCTACGTTAGAGACAGCACAAACTGCCGATCTGTTGCTCAATGTCCTCGACGTTTCCAACCCCAATCTCTTTGATCACTGGCGCACGATCAACGAAGTACTGAATAATATCTTTAAGAACGGGGATCGTCCGCCCATGCTCAACGTCCTCAACAAAGTAGACAGATTGCAGACCCCAGAAGATTATCAACGTCTGGAGGAGGCGCGCCAGACCATCCCTCATAGTGTTGTACTCTCGGCGCGCGACAGGGTTGGGATCGAAGAATTGAAGGGGCATATACCAGAGCATCTCCCTACGGGCGCAGCGTAAAGAGCAGCGATTCTAGGAGCAGCTGCACATTAGCGTTGCGTTGGAGCTTCCACGGCGCTGTCTCTAAAAAGTGCACCGCCGTAGGGGCGCACGGCTGTGCGCCCCCTTGTGCCTTTACCCTGGAAGCCATCTCGTAGAGGGCCTCTTGGATAAAAAATTCGATCACCTCCGGGTCGCACTTGCTGAGCATCGCAGCGAGGGCGAGCACCTGCGCACTGGAGTAGCCTCCCAAGCGCCTGAGCACCTCAAGAATGGCCTCGCGGCGCACGAAGAGATTCTCTTCCGTGAGCAAATCCCAGAGCTCGTTCTCCGGGAGTTCCGCAAGCCGCTGCTGGAGCTTGGGGCGCTCAGGAACAAACTGGCGCACCGCTTCTATGAGCGGCTCATCGGCCAGAGACCCCTTGGTGAGGCTGAACAAAGCTTCGACCTCGGCGTCGCTGAGGCCACGCTCGCGTAAAAGCTGTTCGATCTGTGAGCGTGGCGGCGTGGGGAGCTTGACGATCTGACACCGCGAGAGGATCGTGGGCAGGATGTTGGCGCTCTTGGCAAGCAAGAGAAAGATCAAATAGCGCGGCGGGGCTTCGAGAATTTTGAGCAGGCTGTTCGCGGCTTCCAAGCTTAAGTCTTCGACGCTCTCGATGACGTAGATTTTTTTCGGGGCTTCGACGGGAGGGTAGAGGGCCTTCTGTTGGAGCTCACGAACTTGATCTATAGAAATGCGTTTTCCCGATTTGCTGACCCAAGTAAAATCCGGGTGGGTGCCGTGAGCAAGCTTGGTGCACTGGGGGCACGTCCGACATTCTGTGGGGCAGAAGAGATGCTGCACGAATTTTTGGGCGAACTGCGCCGCCGTCGCCCCGATGACCAGATAGGCGTGCGCAGGCTTGCGTGCCAAGCTCTCGACAAGGCTCATAGCCCTCTCAGATTACCACAGCGAGCCAGTCTGCGCCACAATTCGCCCCTACCCCTCAGACCTTTCCCCCAGCCCCTCTCCGCGTCGGGGGGGGGCAACCTCACCCCTTCCCTCTCCGTTTACGGAGAGGGCTAGGGTGAGGCCGGCTCTTTTCTCTTGGGGGTGAGGATGTGGATCGCCTTCCCCAGCGCGGCGGCTGCTGCTTCCATCAAGCCCTCGGGGAGCGTCGGATGGGGATGAATGCTCAGCGCGAGGTCTTCGAGCGTCGCCCCCATCTCGATGGCTACCACGGCCTCGCTGATCATGGTAGACGCTTCCGGCCCGACGATCTGTACCCCAAGGACGACTTTCGTCTCGGCATCGGCGATCACTTTGATAAACCCCTCGGTCTCGCCCATCGTTAGCGCCCGCCCCAGCGCCGCAAACGGGAATTTCCCAAGTAGAGTCTTATAGCCTGCTTGGTGAGCCTCGGCCTCGCTCAGGCCCGCGTAGGCGATCTCCGGGTCGGTGAAGATAACGGCGGGCACGGCCTGCCAGTCGGCGGCGCTCTTGTGCCCGCAGATCGCTTCGGCCGCGACCAGCCCCTCATGCGAAGCTTTATGCGCCAACAGCGGCGGCCCCGCGACGTCGCCGATGGCGTAGATGTGCGGGACGCCCGTGCGCATCTGGGAGTCTGTCCTCAAAAAGCCCTTGGGATCAGGCTGCACGCCTACTCTCTCCAGCCCCGGCGGCGTGTTCGGCCTCCGCCCGACACTGACCAAGACCTTTTCGGCAGAGAGCTTCACTTCGCCCTCGTGCGTCTGCACCGTCAGCTGCGCTCCGTCCTTGCCCCTCTTCAGTTCCTTCGCTTGAGATTTGAGATAGACGTCCATCTTCAGCTCTTTGGTCTTGCGCGCGACCAAGCGCACCAGCTCCGGGTCCGTGCCGGGCAGAAGATTTTCTAACATCTCGACGACCGTGACCTTGCTGCCGAGCTTGGCGTAGACCATCCCCAGCTCCAGGCCGATATACCCCCCTCCGATCACGATGAGCGATTCGGGCAACTTTTTCAGGGCCAATGCTCCCGTCGAGTCAATGACCGTTTCGCCGTCTATCTCAAAGCCGGGGATGTGTATGGGGACTGCGCCCGTGGCGATGATGCAGTCTTTAAACTCGATCACTTGGGTGCCGTGCTCGCCCTCGACCAGACACTTCTTCGCTGCGGTGAACGTCGCCTGGCCCTTGATGACGGTGACGCCGTGGCCCTCGCAGAGCTGCTTCACACCGCCGGTGAGCCTGTTGACGACGCTCTCCTTCCATGCCTGCAGGCGCTCCAGATTGATCTGAACCTCCTTGGCGGAGATGCCAAACGCCTCGGCGTGTTTAATCTTGTCGTACAGATACGCAGCATAAATGAGGGCTTTGGAGGGGATGCAGCCGACGTTGAGGCAGACCCCGCCCAGCTCATCTTTTTCTACGAGCGTCACGTCCTTGCCCAGCTGCGCGGCGCGAATAGCCGCGACGTACCCGCCTGGCCCGCCGCCGACAATCAACAGCTCTGTTCCGAGGGTGATCTCGCCGACGACCATCACAGATCAACTCCCTTGAGTTTGAATCACGGAAGGCCCCAGGCTTCGCCTGGACCAGACTGCGTCTGGACTGCTC
>JAILZC010000052.1 GCA_023512665.1 Candidatus Bipolaricaulota bacterium
GCACCGAGAATCCAGAGAACGCGGAAGTACCTGCGCATAGTGTTCTTACGATAGCGAAAATGAAAGCTCAATGCAACGAGATTGGGAATCAGCGAGCCAGACCCATCTGATTGAACAGAACGGCGACGCGACCACTGAGAAATTGCGCTACAGCTATATCAGCGAACCCCGTAGCACGAAAATCTCCCACAGCCAGAGCGATGGGCCCCGCCCCCACCGGCCAGATCTTGCTCATCCCAAACGTCCCATCGCCCCGACCGAGAAAGATTTTTAGCTCGTTGCTCTGGATGCTCGCGGCGATGAGATCGAGCGCGCCATCGCGGTCCAAATCAGCTACGGCTACTGCGCGGCTCTCCGGGCCGGCGAAGAGCACCGGCCCCTCGCGAAACCGCCCCGTCCCAAGCCCAAAGAAGATCTTGACAGCGTTCTCTTCCGAAGCCGCAACGGCAAGATCCGCAAAGCCGTCGCCGTTGAGATCGCCCACGGCCAGCCCCGTGGGCTCCTTGCCCGCCACAAATGGCTTGAGCGCTTCTAATCTCCCGTCGCTGCCGCCTAAGAGAATCGTCACCGTATCGTTAAAGAAATCCGTCACGGCAAGATCTATCCGCTCATCGTCGTCGAAATCCCCAGAAGCTAACGCGCTGGGCCAGCCCCCAATGGCGATCTCTTGAACGAGAGAGAAATCCCCCGCGCCGTCGCCGACAAAGATCTTCACCTGACCCAAGGGCGCGTTGGCAAGGGCTATATCGAAAATCTGATCCCCATTGAAGTCTGCGCTCAGCAGCGCATACGGCCCCGCACCCACGACGATCTCCCGCGTAGCTGTGAACTCTCCTGTCCCCTGACCCTCAAAGATCGCGATCCTGCCCTCATCGAAGTTCGCCACGATGAGATCGAGCTTCCGATCACCATTAAGGTCCAGAGCGACAAGCGCTACAGGGCGCCCGGTGAGCGCAAGAAAACTCTTTAGTTGAAAGCCGCCATCGCCGGTGCTGCGCAGGATCGCCACCGTGCGGCTCTCGAAGTTCGCCACGGCCATATCATCGAAGCCGTCCCCGTCAAAGTCCGCGATAGCCAGTGCTGTCGGGGCCAAGCCCACCCCCAAAGATAGGGGAAACGCAAAATCGAGCACGCGGATCTCCGTTTGGGCGCGATCGCTCGCGCCGTCGTCGTCAAAGACTGTGAGCGTCACGGTGTAAGCGCCCGCACGGGTGTAGGTGTGCGAGACTTTTATTCCCGAATCTGTAGAGCTGTCACCGAAGTCCCACAGATACTCAACAATCTTGCCGTCGGGGTCGCGCGAACTAGAAGCGTCGAACTGGACGGTGAGCGGCACACCCCCGCTGATGGGGGCAGCTGTGATGGCTGCAATCGGCGGTTGGTTGGGTGCAGGGACGCAGCCGCCGAGCGCTATCACGATCCCAAGAAGTGCTACCCTCTCTCTCATATGCCCCCTCTCGCTCTGATCATACTGTAGAGAGGGCTCTCTTGGCAAATCGCAGCTTAGGGCGCGACGCGCACGTACGGGTTCCCCAAGGCGCTTGGGCGCAGCGGCGCGCCCTTGATCCATTTATCGAGGAGCGCGAGCATCTTCAGGTCGTCAATACTGAGTCCGGGGACGAGCTCTCTCCCTTTGATCCAAAAGTCTAACGCTCTCAGTATTTCGAGATCACCGAGACGATTGTCCCCATCGGTGTCCAGCAGCTCTTCGACCGTTCTGCCTGGCGGCGGCGGTGGAGGTGGCACCTCCCCCTTGGGGACAGTGAAGCGCCACTCAAAGCGCCCTTCGGCTCCTTGACGATCACGCGCGCGAATCCTAGCGCGCACGTCGCCACTCAGTTGCACCCCGATCGCTTTGAGATTCACACTGAAGAGATGCGTCGTCTGGTCCCATTGCGCGCCGGGGCTCTGCCACGCAAACTGTAATGTCTGGGCCTCGTCTTGGAGGGTGAGCTGGATCGTCTCGGAGAGCACTTCGTTCTTGTCGTCGCTGATCGTGATCTCGATGAGTGGGGAGCGATCCCCTAAAGTCTCTTGGTGGCGCGGCTGCGGCCCGAAGAACTGCGGGGGCAAATTCTCAAGGCGAATCACCGTGAGCAGGCCGTCTTTTGTAGGAAACGGCCCGCTATTATTCTTCAGTGATAGTATTGCTGAGCAGGCGCAGCGGGCTGCCCTCCATCGTGGGGAGATCGCCGCGCAGGATGAGCCAGGCTAAGATAATGCCCTTGGCCCCCGCTTGGATGGCATTGACGCCGTCGCGCGCCGCTAGAGAGATTTCGTCGCCATCGGGAGTGATCGAGACTTCTCGCTGATCGGCGAAGAACGGGAAGTCCGCGCCCACGAATGTCGCGATGTCGCGGCGCTCCAGGCGCACGCGCGCGCGATAGCCCTGCACACCCCCGACAGTGCTCGTGAGAATCAAGGGCACGCGCACGATATCGCCCACGAGGACCCCATCCACGCCGACGACGAGCGTGGGGGCACTCGGCGCAGCGGCCACAGTGAGCTGCCCATGAGAAATCGCGACATTGAACGGGTTGAGACGATCATTGACGATCTCGCGGACGGCGAGCGTGACGTTGGTGCGACCGCCGAACGTCCCGCGCAGCTTCACCTCGGCAAGTGTCGTCTGCTGCGCTCCTCTCGCGATGACGTCGTTCTCGTCGCGCACGGAGATCTGCACGCTACTGCCATCGGGAGCGATCTGGAAGCTCGCAAAATCCCTCAGTGGCTCCGGGAAGCGCACGTCCTCGATGTGCGCGATCTCCGGAGCGTCAACGCTGACGCTCAACGCATAGCGATGGAGCCCATCCGGGGCGGCATTGATCGCGATGGGCAGCCAAACAGCCGCTCCCAGCGAGAGCTGCTCGCTCGTAATCGAGACCGTCTGGGCATAGCCGAGCAGAGAGCTCACCAGACTTACACCCAGCACCACGCCAAGCACTACGAAGACACAGCGCATACGATCGCAAACCTCCTTCTGTTAGCTGTTTATCTTAGCTCTGTGTACGGAAGGCTGTCAAATTTTGAGGCTGTAGCTCGCCTTGAGAGCCCCGCCCTGGAAGCTGTCCGATCCGAAAGTTCCTTCGGTGCTGAACGTCCAGCGGCCCAGCGAGCGACTCGCGCTCAGCGAGAGACTATCAAGCCCGAAGGCGCTCATATCCAAGCTCGCGCTCACGCTGAAGCCAAACAGCTCTCCACTCGCTGTCAGAGTAGCGAACTGGATGCCGTCAAGACTACCCATGATCAAAGTATCTATAGAGAAATCGCCGACAAATCCGTTGGCCATGAGCTGAAAATTACTGAGCTCTAGCCCAGAGAAGTCTACAGACGCTTGCACGAACAGCCTATCGAGCATGAGATCGAGCGAGATGCCCTCGCTCGTGATCCCTCGGCCCTCGACCGTCGCACTGAGCGAGAGCGAGGCTAGGCCGTCCCCCAGAGTCACCGCTAGATCGAACGACTCTGACTCGAATCCCTTGGGCGTCAGCCGCGACGTCATCGTAAGCGTCCACGCCTCGCTCAGATAACCCACAGCCGAGAGCGTCTGCTCTTTGAAGCCATGAGCCGAGAAATTCGTCGTCCCAGAGAGATCACCGCGCTCTTGGGAGAGCGAAAAATTGACAGCCCCGCTGGGCGCGGCGATGCCCTCGGGTGTGAGCTGCGCGCTCCCGCTGATATTGAGCGCGCTAGGGCCGAGCTTCACCGTGACTTTGCCGTTTTTGAAACCGCGACGGCTAAAGCTCAGGGTGTTCTCGAACGAGACCAGGCCGGGGAACTCAGCCTTGAGCTGGGTCTCGGCGCTCTTCAATCCCTGGGGAGTGAGCTGAGCGCTCGCGCTCGCTTGAATCTGCGAGATCTGATAGCTCAAGCTGAGCTTGGCGCTCTCGAAGCTCTTGGATGTGAGCGTGGCGCTCGCTCCGACCGTCCACGGGGCGCGCTGCCACTGCCAGCTCCCCTCAAGACTGAGATCGCCAAAGCCGCCCAGATCGAAGGGCAACGCGCTCGTCAGAGTGAGCGTCATCTGAGCGAAAGACAAAAAGCTCGTGATGCTAACGAATAAGATCGCGATGAGACACGCTCGCCGCATGACGCCCTATTATACTCACGGCGTCGTCACTTCGACGACCGTGATCGTTCGGGAGAGCGAGTTCTTCGCGCCGCGGTCATCGGTGAGAGTGAGCTTCACGGTGAACGTGCCCGCGGTCTTATAAGTGTGTGTGACGGTCTTGCCCTCGCCGGTGGTGCCGTCGCCAAAGTCCCACTCATAGCGCACGATCTCGCCGTCGTCAGTTGAAGCCGAGGCGTCAAATTCCACGGGTTCATTGACTTTCGGATTGGTGGGCGTGAAGCTGAACGTCACCAGCGGGGGCTGGTTGGGTGGCGCGGGCTTCTCTTTGACTACTAAGTTTTGGAACGCTGACGACGTTGCACCCTTGTCGTCAGTGACGGTCAAAGTGACTTTGTATGTGCCCGCGGCTTTGTAGCGGTGCGTGACGGTCTTGCCCTGGCCGGTCGTCTGATCGCCGAAATCCCAGCTATATGAGACGATCGTGCCGTCGGGGTCTGCAGCAGCTGAAGCGTCAAAAGTGATCTCTTGGTTGGCCGTCGGCTCCAGGGGCTCGACGGTGAAGATCGCCACCGGGGGCTGATTGGGGGGCACGACACGCACTGTTTTTGCTAACGTCGTGTTGGCCCCACGATCGTCGGTTACTTGGAGGATGACGTCGTACTCGCCGGCCTTCTTGAAAGCGTGAGTCGTTGTGACCCCTTGGGCAGTCTCGCCGTCGGCGAAGTCCCAAAAGTAACTAATAATCTTGCCGTCGGGGTCTGAAGACTGAGAGGCGTCGAACGTGACGCTCTCGCCGACTTTGGGTTCTTTCGGGCTGAACGTGAACCGCGCAAACGGGGCCTTATTGGGGGCTTGGCATCTCTCCAGCACCCCCCCAAAGACGAGCACCGCTCCCAGCAGAGCGACTAAAGTTATCGAGAAGAATCGTCTGTGCGCCATAGGTCCTCACCCCTAGACTAAGTTCTCATACTCTTGGCTGAAGGGGCCAAAGTAGAAGATATTGGGCGTATAGGGCAGATCGCGCAGCTCTTGGGGAAGCTCTTCGCTCTCGGGAAGACTGACCGGCAGATCGAGCTCCGGGAAGCGATTCAAAATCTCCTGTCCACTCAGGCCCGTCGCTATACCGACGAAGATCGCCTCCTGAAACGGGAAGATCGTCCAGCGATGGGCGATGCGCTGCGCTTCGGGAATATCTTGCTCGATCTCGATCTGTTCGCGCAGCACCAGCCAGCGTAGAAAATCTTTGAGTGTGCTGATTGGCCCCAGGCTCAGCGACACAACGGGCTGAGCCCTCTTCTTCGTCGTTTTCTTCTGGCTTGGGCTGCGCTTCTTGATCTTGCTCACATCTCTATATTACTGTAACCGAGATCACCCTGTCAGCGGCCTGTCACCCCTCTCTCTAGTATACTGGAGACCTCGGCACGGGACATCAGGGACGACCAGAGAAGACAGATGTCGCTCTCTCATCAGTTATGAGGCCGCGCACGAAGTTGGTCGTAAAAGCCGGCCGATAGAATTTCGCAGGGTTTTTATAGACTTTTTACTGAAGATGTGCTATAGTCTTTGGGATTTGTGCCAAAGGGAGGGAGAACTATGACGGTCACGGCAGGCGGGACGCTCACGCGCCGCGCGTTTTTAGACAGGGCGTTGTTGCTGGGAAGCACCTTGGGGGCAGCACGCGCGACGCTGGCGCACGCCCAGACAGCACAGTTTGATCGCGACGCCGCAGCGCATCTGTTGCGGCGGGCGGGCTTTGCAGGGACGCTCGAAGAGAGCGACAGATTGGCGGCCCTGGGGCGCGAAGGGGCAGTGGACTATCTGCTCAACTACGAGCAGATTGACGACAGCGCCATGGAACGCGGGCTCGAACGATATATCCAGAGTCAAAATCTCAATCTCACCCAATTTCGGCCGATTCAGATCTGGTGGCTCTATCGGATGATCTACACCAAGCGCCCTCTGGTGGAGAAGATGACGCTCTTCTGGCACGGGCACTTTGCCACAGCTATTAAGAAAGTCTCTGTCGTGCCATTGATGCTCCAACAGAATCAGACACTGCGACGCTTGGCGCTGGGGAGCTTTGAAACGCTCACGCTTGAGGTCGCCAAAGACCCAGCGATGATCCTCTGGCTCGATAATAATACGAATATTAAAGATGCGCCCAACGAGAATTTCGCCCGCGAGCTTTTTGAGCTGTTCACGCTGGGGATTCGCGACCCGATCACGGGCCAGCCGGCGTACACCGAAAGAGACATCAAAGAAGCCGCGCGGGCGTTTACGGGTTGGACGATCCGGCGCGGTCAATTCTATTTTAATGCGAGCCAGCATGACAACGGTGAAAAGACCGTCTTGGGGAGAACAGGGAACTGGAACGGCACCGATGTCATCGCGTTTGCCGTGGCCGAACGCTCGACTGCGCGCTTCTTAGCTAAGAAGCTCTGGGAGTTCTTCGCCTACCCCAACCCCGAACCCACGATCATCGAGACGCTTGCCGATGTCTATTTTGCTAATAGATACAGTATAAAAG
>JAILZC010000053.1 GCA_023512665.1 Candidatus Bipolaricaulota bacterium
GCTCTGCCCCGTGCTCTTTGGCCAATTTGAGCTTCTTGGGCAGCTCTTCGTAGAGAATCCTCCGGTACTCCTCGAGCTTCTTCTTCTTGAGCTCGTAGCCTTCTGGGGTCAAGACAATATCTGTTGTCGTTGCCATACGCCTGCCCCTCCTCGTTTCTCATCGGAACGTGAGCGTCTGAATCGTTCCGGTTGGATACATTCTTGTCGGATTGGGGTCGGTGTGCCCCATACTATAGCACAATTTTTGCCCCAGTGCAAGGACGGAGTCCGTTCCCCCTCATCCCTCCCTTCTCCTCCGCTTGCGGAGAGGGGCAGGGAGAGGTGAAGGGGACGGGGGTGAGGGTGAAGAGAGGGCTGCCAGGGCTTCTACAAAGCGCCGACTGATCTGGGCGTTCGTGAGGGCGAGCACCTCGGGGCGGGGCTGAATGATTACATCGAGCCCTGCGGTCAGCTCCGGATGGAGGCGAAATGCCTCGCGGAGGATCCTCTTGAGGCGGTTGCGCACGTGGGCCTTGCCCAACTTCTTACCGACGCTAATGCCTAGACGCCCTGGCTCTGTTGGGCTTTTCCGCACGTAGAAGATGCGAAAGAGCGCATCTTGATAAAGCTGGCCGTGCTCGTATATATGCTCGAAATCGCAGCGCCGCCGGATGCGTCGGGTGCGCGGGAATGTGAAGGACATAGCTTATCGAGGAGGGCCGAGGCGCACACGCCCCTTGAGCTGTTCGAATCGCTTCGGCCCGATCCCGCGAATCTCTAAAAGTTCTTCAATAGTCTTGAAGCCCCCATGCTTATCGCGGTACTCGATGATGCGCTGAGCTAAGACCGGCCCGATCCCCGGAAGGTCTATCAGCTCATCGAGCGTCGCGCTGTTCAGATCGAGGGGCTCGGTGAGCTTTGTGATAAACTGAGCGATCTGAGGCTCCGGAGCGAGAGCTGCTCGTGTCCAGAGGACGCTCATGAGGGCGAGCGCTATGAAGCCCATCAGCACAAATTTGTCTGATCTATACAGAGTCATGGCAAGAGTTCTTTGATGCGCTTGATCCCTTCGGTCTCCCAAACTAGGACGAGCTTCGGTGGGATCGGACGATATTTATCTAAGCTGAACTTCATGCGATAGAATTTTACAAAGAGCTTTTGCAATCGGGCGCGCAGGTCGGGGTTTTTCTCGAAAAGCTCGCGCTTCTCCGCGCAGAGCTGTTCAACTTCTTCGAGATAAAATTCGACTTGAGCCGCTTGGCGGAAGAGCGCCTCAGCGTGAGCAGAGTCAGAGCCGTTGAGGTTTTCGACGGCTTCTCTCCAGAGCCTGCGGCGCATAAGTTCTTGCTGGGCACGCAGCTTCATGCGCTCGGCCTGCTCTTGGTAGTATTCGAGCTGTTTGGAGGGGAATTCTAAGAGATGGCACCGGCAGTCCGGGTGCAAGGGGGGCTTATGCTGTGGGTCTTCAGAGATCTCCCCGTGATGGCTCAGGCACTCCTCGCACGTGAGGAAGTGCACCTGGGCGTAGAACTGAAAGTACTTTTCGGGTCTCTGCTCAAAGAGCGCCATAGCCATTCACGAGCTAGAAATCCCGGTCTCGACGGTGATTGCCTAACACTGTAGCCTCCGGTTTATAAGCCACCGGGTCATGGATTACACGGATGTGGGCCATATCTGCCATCCTTCCTTGACCTTGCAAGTATACCAAATGGTCTTGGGTACTGCGACGCACTAAGATTTCAGACATCATCGTCGTCGTCCTCTCCTGGCGTCTCGTGTCGTGACTTTTCCATCTCGCGCAGCGCCTCTTGAATTGCTTTGAGTTCTTTGGCGGTGATGTCCCACAGTTCGGCGGCGACTTGGTCGATCTCGGCTTCTAATTGAGCGACCGTGTCAGTCAGCCCCTTGGCCGCCGCTTCGTGGCAGCGGCGGGAGAGGTCGGCTAGCTGAGAGTGAAGCTTGTTCGCTGGATTGCATTTAGGAATTGCTATCTTCTGTATATCGCTTGGATGATACCGTTGGGTTTGCACTCCTACAGATGAGGCGTGAAGCGTCGTGAGAACAGGATGAGAATTGAGTAAAGCAGCGACAAAATGAGCTTCATTTTCGTTATCACATGGTATCAATCTCATGGTTACATCTGGTAATATCTGCTTCACGCCGCCGTCCGCAACTTGCGAAGGGCCGATCACAGCGCATTGAAATATCTCGGTCAGGTCCTTAAAAACAACCTTCCACTTGCTCATCGTGTACGGGCCGACGTTGTACATGGACCAGAATGGGTCTTCCGGCGAAAAATATTGACGATAGCCAGAACGCTTGCGAAGCTGTTCTTCAAATTTCTTGAAGTACGCGTACGTCTTGTGGTACTTGCGTTTCATCTCGGCTTCGGGGATGACCGCGAGTTTGTCTGTGCGGTTCGCCAAGATGATGTACGCCGACGGCTCAGCCCGCCAGCGTTGCACATCCCGCCCGCGCAGCAGAGGATAGACCAAATCCGGCTCAATTGCCATCTGGACTTTTTCGACCTTGATCTTGCCCGCGTCATGAAGGTTCTCGATCAAAAGATCACCGTTGGGCAAAGGCTGGAGAATCCGAACCCAGTAGACGCCATTCAGCCCTCCGCTGTTCACCCCTTCGTATGCTTTGTAATCACTCTGGCCGATGGCTTTCTGAATTCCCGGCAGGGCTGCTTCTGGTGCCGTCAGCCAAGGAGAGGTCGGCTGCTGGCGATCTACGGGGATCGCCGCCAGCTCGCGGCGTTCCGTGGCTCTGAGAACTTCATCGAGCGTGAAATCTTGATCAATGCGGCCTGTCGCTCTCTTGCGCCACACAACATAAGGAACTGGATACTGAAAAGGCTTTGAAGACTTGCGGCAGACGAAGACTGCTGTCCGGTTGGTCGCGCCTTCAAAGGGCTGAAAGTCGCTCAGGTCATCCACATGCACCATCTGCAAGTACACAGCTTGCCCTTGCTTGTCGTATTTGAACGCTCTGAATCCTTCGCCGCCTCCCTTGGTTTTGAAAACCGATTGGGTGATGACAAACCCTAATGATCCCCCAGCCTTTAAGTAGCTGTCATGGGCTACGTAGGCCATC
The DNA here is from genome assembly GCA_023512665.1 of Candidatus Bipolaricaulota bacterium. Taxonomy (GTDB): domain Bacteria; phylum Bipolaricaulota; class Bipolaricaulia; order RBG-16-55-9; family DRXL01; genus JANXCC01. The sequence goes on from JAILZC010000053.1 coordinate 3,079, forward strand.
AAAATCGAAATGTCGTCCTTTGCCCCACCCAACTTGGCCTTATAACCCTTGTGGCGAAATAGATCGTATGCTTGCCAAAGTGGCGCGATGTCTTGACGATAGCCCTCCGGCAAGCTCTCCCAGTTGACCCACGGCGGATTGCCCGCTACGTAGTCTACTTTTTCTGTAAAGAGCGGTGCAAAGGCGTTTTTAATGATTCTAGCCCAGATGCCGTTCTGATTATCTCTGTCCAGCTTTTTCAGCTTTGTATAGAGTCTTTTGTGCAGATCGGGAATCTCAATCGAAACCCTCTCTTCCTGACAGCGGGCGAGAAATTCTTCGGCCGTGTACTGATTCCGAATGCAGGACTCCAAAAGATCAGCATACCTGCCGATCTGCTCACGACTGCCCAAGACTTCCGTGGGGATGATAAATTCTGCGGCGGCGGTCTTGAGGCTTTTGGCCGTCCCCAGCTTGGAACCGGAGAAGAGCTCGCCGTACTCTGCCGGCGTCATGATCGAATCGCACAGATAGACGGGCAGTTCGACTCGCTGGGCGTAGCGCAGCAGATCGCGCAACGCGATGAGATAGTTCGTGCGCGCGGCCATCACTGCTAATGGATTGGAGATCGAAGCCGATGATGTTGCGCAAGATTTTTTTGACTAACTTGGCCTCGCCGTAGCCGCACTCGTGCCGGTGCTCAGCAAACCATTCTTTGATGCGATTGATCGCCAATACTAAAAACGTCCCGGAGCCGCAGGCCGGATCGAGCAGACGCTTGTCGGGATCGCCCACATAGCCTAATTCACTGAGCACGTGCTCCGCCAGCCAGTCGGGGGTATAGTACTCGCCCAGGTCGTGACGCACGCTCTTGGGGAAGAGCTGCTGATAAAGTTTTTTGAGCAAATCTCGGCTCTCAGTGGGCTCGACGCTCAAGGTGCTGGGGTCGTACTCATCTAAGCGTTTGACGATCTCCCAAATAACCTCGGCGACGCGCTCATCCCACGCGGCCAAATACCAAGAGAAGAGATCGCCTTCGAGGAAGTTGGTGATCCCCAATTGTGTCCAGATGCCGCCCTGCTCGAGCTGTTCCATCTCGCGCTTGAGCTCCGTGGCCGTCGGAGCGCCGACGCATCTCTTAATCGTCGAGACTGCCAGCGGACTGAACGAGGAGACCACTTCAGCCGCTAAGAACTTCATGAAGACGGCATAATACGTGTGCACGGCAAAGAGCAGCTCCGCGGGTTTTGTTGCTTTGGACAGGCCGTAGTGCTCGGCGAGCTTCTTGATTTTCTCGTTCTGGCATTCGACGTCGTAGCCGCAGACCTCGCCGAAGAGAATCTTCCATTGATTGAAGAACGTCCGCGCTTTCGGGTTATTTGTCTGGGAGATCACTTCATAGAGTTGCCGGATGCCCCTCTGGGCAACGGAACTCTCCGAGCCGAAGTCTGCCGCTAAGTGATCGGGCGTGAACGATTTGCCCTGCGCGCCCAGTGAGATCAATGCGCGCAGCAGGCGCTCGACAGTGTGGGGCGTGATCGGCTTGGGGTCTTCAATTTCGAATTGCTTCCCGCGCCGGCGCACGAAGAGAATTCTTTGAGCGTCCGTGCCCACGCCAAAGAGTTTTCCGGGCTCGATCTTTTCTTCTCGTTGGAAGTCACTGAAACGCTGTTTAATCTGTTCAATGAGCGCCTTGGTACTGGGGGCGTTCAGGCTTTCAGATAATTTGCTAGATCCCCTGGGCGCTTTGTACTCGATGATAACGCCGGCGTATTTGGAATCTACACGTCAGCCGGCCAAGCCGTACTCGTGACGCCCTCTGATCTGAAGCCCTGCTTCCTCAAGAAAACCTTCGATGAGCTTATTGCACCCGTGACGCACGTCCTCTTCAGAGTGAGCTGACTCCGCAATGGAGCGCATCTGGACCGCGAGAGCGGCCGCGCGCTCGGTGATCAAGGCTTCTAGATTTCGATAGGGCATAGGAACTGATGCCTATTATAAGAGAGAGTAGTCATGAGGGCAACGTCAGCGATACGCCAACAGTCCCAGCACCGCCCCCATGGCAGCGATGATCCAAAATCGCAGAGTGATCAAGCCCTCAGGCCACTCTTGATTGGGCAGCAGAAACTCATAGTTCACGCCGCGAGCCCGCTCAAAATGATGGTGCAATGGAGAGATTTTGAAGACCCTCTTCTTGAAGAGCTTGAAACTCAGCACTTGCACGATCACCGAGAGCGTCTCGATCACGGGGATGAACGCGTTGAGGGGCAAGAGAAGCGCCGTATCGGTCACGAGTGCCAACGCCCCCACTAGCCCGCCGAGCGCAAACGAGCCCGTATCTCCGAGAATAATTCTCGCCGGGTGCGCGTTCCACCAGAGAAACCCCAGCAGCGCCATCGCCGCGAGCGCCGTAATATTTAAGAGCGCGAGCTCGTTCTGAAGATGCAGAATCACGCCATAAGCCCCCAGGGCGATGAGCGCCACGCCCGCTAAGAGCCCGTCTAAGCCGTCGGTCTCGTTGAACGCGTTGATCGTGCTGATAAAGATCATAAAGATCAGCGCGACGGAGAGGGCCGGCGAGAGCGCGACGATCTCCCCGATGAACGGGATGCGTACCGACGACGCGATCTCAAGCGCGAGCGCAGCCCAAGCGAGCACGCCGCAAGCTATCGCTTGGAGGAGCAACTTATAGCGTCCTGGGAGTCCTTGGGCGTGGCGCTGGAAGATCTTCAGCCCGTCATCGAGCAGCCCGATCAGCCCGAAGCCCAGCGTCGCTGCGCCGACGAAGAGCGCCTTTGGGCTGAGTGCTGCATGATCGAGCAGTGCGAGCACCGCCCAGCTTCCGAGAAACGCGAGCACGAGTGCGACTCCTCCGGCGGTGGGGATGCCCTGCTTATGGGTGTGTATTTCTGGGCCGTAGTCGCGGATGGGCTGGCCGATGCGTTCGCGCTCCTGAAGCCCAAGCCAAAGACGGCTCAAGAGTATACTAGCGAAGAACGTCCCCAGGCTCAACCACCACATAGACGAGAGCCAGCATAGCACAGATTGGGGGTAGGTGCCAATATGCTCTGTGGCAGGAAACCTAAGCACCGATCCATACGTGATTTTCATATGTAATTGTTCGAATTACGGTGAGGAAGAGCAGCCAGGGTAGGTCCTCTTGCGTGGGGGTTAGCCCAGCACCTCCGCCAGTCGGTACCCGTTCCCTCGCTCTCCCAACGCGGCTTGGCCCACTGGTAGCGGCGATGTACCTCACCCAGCACCGCTTCTCCCCGGGGATGCGCCTCCTGCACCAGGGCCTGCACCAGTTCACAATCCGCGACCCTTCCCGCACTGCGGCCCTGAGGCCCCAGCTGCTGGGCTTGCTCGCTCAACTCCCGTGTCCGGTGCCGCACCCATGTGCGTACATGCGCCACGCACAGAGGGGGCTTCAGCTCCAGCCGGTCCGCTACCTCCTTGAAGGCGTCGGCATCATCGAGGTAGCGG
>JAILZC010000054.1 GCA_023512665.1 Candidatus Bipolaricaulota bacterium
CCCGCCGGGCGACGGCGGCGGCGAGGGCCGCCACTATGTCGGTGGGCCGCCGCGCACGTTCTCGGGGAAGCCCGCCAAGGGCGTGCGCACCCGCAAGCCCAATAAGCCTAGCGATAGATGGATCGTCTCGCGACGCAAAGGGAGGAAGGTCTGATATGGCGCGTTCGTTGAAGAAAGGCCCGTATGTGCACCCGAAGCTGCTCAAAAAAGTCGAGAAGATGAAGCGCGGGGAGATAGCAGAGATCAAGACGTGGTCCCGCGCCTCGATGATCACGCCGCAGATGGTCGGGCTGACTATGAAAGTCCATAATGGCAAGACGCACATCCCGGTCTCGATTGTGGAGACGATGGTGGGGCATCGGCTGGGGGAGTTTGCGCTGACGCGCACGTTCAAGGCGCACGGCGGCATCAAGAAGAAGAAGGCCCCCGCCCTCAAGTAAGAGTGTTGGAGGAGCATTCTGTATGGAAGCACGAGCTGTAGCGAAATGGATTCGGATATCGCCGCTGAAGGCGCGGCTGTTGACCAAAGAGATCCAGGGCAAGCCGGTGGACGAGGCATTGCAGCTGACCCGCTTTGCTGGGGTGAAGGCGGCACTCCCCGTGCGCAAGTGCCTCGAATCGGCGATCGCCAACGCCGAGCACAACTACGGCATGGACGTAGACGCCCTGTGGGTCAAGGAGGCCCGCGTGGACAAGGGCCCCTTCTTAAAGCGGTTGCGCGCCGGCTCGCGCGGCAAGATGTCCATTCGCAAGCGGCGCATGAGCCATATCACGGTCGTCGTCTCCGACGATCCCATGCCGAGCAAAACGAACGATCAGAACTCAGACGCGAAGGAAGGATAAGCTATGGGACACAAAACCCATCCCTACGGGATTCGCCTGGGGATCAACAAGAAATGGAAGTCGAACTGGTTCTCCGAGAAGAAAGCCCAAGAGTATATTAAAGAAGACCAGCAGATTCGCACGATGATTAAGAGGCGCTATCACGGCGCGGGGATCGCTCAAGTCAGCATCGAGCGCCCCACCGAAGAGCTGGTCTCGATCTTGATTTACACCGCCCGGCCGGGGATCATCATCGGCAAGGGGGGCCAAGAGATTGATCAGTTCCAAAAAGAGCTTGAAGAAACTATCACGCGCAAGGTCAAGATTTTTATCAAAGAAGTAGATCACCCGGATTTGGAAGCCGTGCTGATCGCTGAGGATGTCGCCTCGCGGATTCAGAATCGTATCCCGGCCCCGCGCGCGATGAAAGAAGTCATCCAAAGGGTGATGGAGCATGGGGCTAAGGGGATCAAGATTCGCTGTGGGGGCCGCTTGGGCGGGGCAGAGATCGCGCGCAGTATCGAGAGCAAGGCCGGGCGCGTCCCCCTGCAGACTATTCGCGCTGATATTGACTACGGGTTTGCGCAAGCCTTGACGAAGTACGGCATGATCGGGATCAAGGTCTGGCTCTATCGCGGGGATATCTACCCCGCGCGCGGGGGTGAGGCTCGTGGCGTTACTAGCGCCCAAGCAGCGCAAGTTTAGAAAAGATCATCGCGGCACCCGCAAGGGCAAGGCCACAAGCGGGGCGACCGTAGCCTTTGGGGATTTTGGCATCCAAGCGCTTGAGCCCGCGTGGATCACGGCGCAGCAGATCGAAGCGTGCCGTACCGTCATGGTGCGCGAGATGGAGAAGAATTCCAAGATATGGGTGCGCATCTTCCCCGATAAGCCCATCACAAAGAAGCCCGCGGAGACGCGCATGGGCAAGGGGAAGGGCGACCCCGTCGGCTGGTGCGCCGTGGTGCTCCCCGGACGGATTCTGTTTGAGTTCAGCGGGGTAGACCGCGCCAAGGCGCAGCAGATTCAGAGATTAGTCGGCTACAAGCTGCCCATCCGAACGCGCCTGCGGGAGCGTCTGCGGTTGGGCGGGGAGAAAGTCGGGGGATAAGCTATGGAAAAGCCCGAGCAGCTCCGTGAGATGACCGATGCCGAGCTAAAACAAAAAGAGCGAGAACTGAAGCGGCAGCTCTTCAACGTGCGCTTCGCGGTCTCCACCGGACAGCAAGACAACACGGCGTTGCTGACCCAGACAAAGCGCGCTCTGGCCCGGGTCAAGACGATCCTACGCGAGCGTCAGCTGAAGGGTGCCAAGTGAGGACGATCCCTATGCCCAAGAGAGAGAAGATCGGACGAGTCGTGAGCGACAAGATGGCCAAGACGATCACGGTCTTGGTCGAGACGCGCGTACAGCACCCGCTCTACAAGAAGCACTATATGCAGCGGGCGAAGTTCTACGCGCACGACGAGCAGGAGCAGGCCAAGCAGGGCGATCTGGTGAGAATTATCGAGTGTCGGCCGCTCTCGCGGCTCAAGCGGTGGCGCCTCGTGGAGGTCTTAGAGCGCGCCCGCCCTGGCCAAAGCTAGAAGGAGCGTGCCATGATCCAACTGCGCAGCATCTTAAAAGTGGCGGACAACTCTGGAGTGAAGGAAGTCCGGGTGATCTCGGTGATGGGGCAGCCGAGCGCGGCCTGGGGCCAGATCGGGGATATCGTCGTAGCTTCTGTACAGAAGCGCATCCCCACGAGCGAGATCGACAAAGGAGCTGTCGTTAAGGGCGTGATCGTGCGCACGCGCCAGCCCTATCGGCGCAAGGACGGCAGTTATATTCGCTTTGATGATAACGCCGTGGTCTTGATCAACGCGGCGAAAGAACCAGTGGGGACGCGCATCTTCGGCCCAGTGCCCCGCGAGCTGCGGGAGAAGGGCATGGTGCGGATTCTCTCGCTCGCGCCGGAGGTGCTCTGATGCAGAAGATTCGCAAGGGTGACACCGTGAGGGTGATCGCGGGCAACGATCGCGGCAAGGAGGGCGAGGTCTTGCAGGTCTTGCCCAAAGAGCGTAGAATTATTGTGAAGGGCGTCTCGATGATCACGCGCCACCTGCGGCCCTCGGCCAAGCACCGCGAGGGCGGCATCGTGCAGCAAGAGGGCACGCTGGACATCAGCAATGTGCTGTTGATCTGCCCTGAGTGCGACCGGCCGACGCGCGTCGGCTTTGTGGTCACGGAGTCAGGAGAGAAATTGCGCCAGTGCAAACAGTGTAAGAAGACTTTTGATTAACTATGCTCTACGAACGCTATCGCAAAGAGATCGTGCCCAAGCTCATGAAAGAGTTGGGCTACAAGAACATTATGCAAGTCCCCAAGATTGAGAAGATCGTGATCAATATGGGGATCAAAGAGAAGGACGACCCCAAGAAGATCGAGGGGTGCGTGAAGGATTTGATGAGTATCACGGGGCAGCGCCCGGTGGTGACGAAGGCGAAGAAGAGCATTTCGGATTTTGGGATCACCAAGGGCGACCCTGTGGGGTGCATGGTGACGCTGCGCGGCGTGCGGGCGTATGCATTCTTTGAGAAGTTAGTCAACATTGTGCTCCCGGCGATCAGAGACTTTCGCGGGGTATCGGCGGATTCGTTTGACGGGCGCGGGAATTTCTCGCTGGGGTTGAACGATCAGCTTGTCTTCCCCGAGATCAAGTACGACCAGATCGCTAAAGTCCAGGGTATGGATATTTGCATCGTAACGACGGCGAAGACAGACCGTGAGGGCTACTATCTGCTCAAGGCGCTCGGGATGCCCTTGAAAGATTAGAGCTCGAAGGAGGAGGTTTATGGGAAAGACGGCATGGAGAGCGAAGCTGGCTAAGCCCATCAAGTTTTCGGCGCGGCGGTATAATAGATGTAGCCTGTGCGGGCGCCGCCGCGGTTTTTTGCGGGATTTTGGGCTGTGCCGCCTCTGCTTCCGCTCCCTGGCGCATCAGGGCGAGCTGCCCGGCGTCCGCAAAGCCAGCTGGTAACAGAGCAAAGGAGTCTTATGGACACTATTGGAGATATGGTGACGAGCATTCGCAATGCCACAGCGCGCCGCTTGAGCGAGGTGCGCGTCCCGCACTCGAATATCAAAGCGGAGATCGCCCGCGTCTTGAAGGAAGAGGGATTCATTGAAAACTATCGCATTGAGGGCGAGAAGAAGCGCGATCTGGTCATCGTGCTCAAATACAAAGGGAAGCGCGGCAAGGACCCCGTGATCGAGGGGTTGGAGCGGATCTCCAAGCCGGGGCGTCGCACCTATGTTGGGGCGGAAGAGATCCCCAGGGTGCGCGCAGGGTTGGGAGTGGCGATCTTGAGCACACCGCACGGGGTTCTTACGGGAAAGCAAGCCCGCCAGAAGAGAGTCGGCGGGGAATTGCTCTGTCAGGTGTGGTGAGATTATGTCTCGAATAGGGAAGCAGCCGATCCCCGTGCCCAAGGACGTCAAAGTGACTATTGAGCCGGAGCGCGTCATTGTCGAGGGCAAGGCGGGCAAGCTCGTGCAACGCTATGAGCCCCAGTACGTGAGCGTCTCTCTGGCCGACGGCACGCTGGTGGTCTCGCGCAAGGGCGATTAGAAAGAATTCAAGGCGCGGCACGGGCTGTACCGGGCACTCCTTGCGAATATGGTGCAGGGAGTGCAACAGCCCTATGCGAAGACGTTACAGTTGGTGGGCTTGGGGTATCGGGCCAAGCTTCAGGGGCAGGATTTGATTTTGGAGATCGGCTTTCATGATCCCGTGATCTATCGGTTGCCGGCTATGGTCAAAGCCGAGATCAAAGACCAGACGGAGATCACGCTCTCCAGCCCCGATAAGCAGCTTGTCGGGGAGGTCGCCGCCGAGATTCGGGCGCTGCGCAAGCCGGAGCCGTATAAGGGCACGGGGATTCGTTATAAAGATGAGCAGATCCGCCGCAAGGAAGGCAAGCTTGCTGGCGGGGCGGGCACGGGAGCGAAGGCCGGGTGAGAACCATGAGAGTAAAGCATCGCCATGAGCGACGGGAGCGCCGGCATCAGCGGGTGCGCCAGAAGGTCTTTGGGACGCCGGAGCGCCCGCGCCTGTGCGTGTATAAGAGCTTAAAGCACTTGCACGCCCAGGTCATAGATGACATGGCGGGGCGGACGCTCGTTGCGGCCAGCACGCTCGAGGAAGCATTGAACTTAAAGGGTGGAACGGTCAAATCGGCCCAGGTCTTGGGGAAGGTCATCGCCGAGCGCGCCCTTTCGAACGGGATTCGCACGGTCGTCTTCGACCGGAGCGGGTATGCGTATCATGGGGTCGTGAAAGCATTCGCCGAGGCCAGTCGCAAGGCCGGGCTGCAGTTCTAAGGGAGGACACACACTATGGCACGACAACGAGGCGAGCGCAGGGTAGCCGATGAGTTCAACAATGAGGTCATTGACCTGCGCCGCGTCGCGAAAGTGACGAAGGGCACGAAGAACTTGAGCTTTCGTGCGACGGTCGTTGTGGGAGACGGTCATGGTCGGGTAGGGCTGGGGAAGGGGAACACCCGCGAGGTGCCCTCGGCGATCCAGCAAGGGATTCGCGACGCCAAGCGCAATCTCATCCAAGTCCCGCTCGTGGAAGACCGGACGATCCCCCATGAGATCTGGGGCGAGTTCAAAGCCTCACGAGTCTTGCTCAAGCCGGCCTTCCCCGGCACAGGGGTCATCGCTGGGGGAACGGTGGGCACGATCTGCCGGCTCGCGGGGATCAAAGATATTCTGACGAAGGCGCGCGGCTCGACCAACCCGCTGACGCTGGCCAAGGCGACCCTCAACGGGTTGAGCCGGCTGCGGACTCTCGAAGAGGTAGCCAGACGCCGCGATAAGAAGCCTGAGGAGGTCTTGCAGTGAAACTGAGCGATCTGCGCCCCACGCCGGGCAGTGTGCGCAAACCCAAGCGCGTCGGTCGCGGCAACGCGTCGGGGCATGGGACCTACTCAACCCGTGGGGGCAAGGGCCAGACGGCGCGGTCGGGGTATCGGATGCCGCCGGCGTTCGAGGGCGGCCAGACGCCGCTGTGGAAACGCACACCCAAGCGGGGGTTCAAAAACCCCCATAGAAAGAGCTATGCGTTCGTGAACGTCGGTCAACTCAACGAGCGGTTTGCCGATGGCGCGGAGATCACCCCAAAGATTCTCGAAGAGCAGGGAATTATCAAGAAATTCTTGAACGGCGTGAAGATTCTGGGCGATGGCCCGCTCTCGAAGAGGCTGATCGTCAAAGCTCACAAGTTCAGCAAGAGCGCCAAAGAGAAGATCATTGCTGCGGGAGGGCAAGCGATAGCCCTCCTGCCGGAGGAGCCCAAAGAGCAACCGGCGAGTGCGCCGCCAGCCCAGCCCAAAGCCGAGCCGCACAAGACAGAGCCAACAGAGCCCGCGAAGCCCAAGAAGAAAGCCGCCCCAGCAGGGGAGCCAAAAGAGAAGAAGCCAGCCAAGCCGAAGACGCCAAAGAAATCTGAAGAGAAGTCAGGGAAGTGAGCTATGACTGAAGGGCTGTTTGAAGCATTTCGTATCCCAGAAGTCCGCAAGCGCATTCTGTTTACGCTGTGGATCATCATTGTCTTTCGTGTGGGGGCGTGGATCCCCGTGCCGGGGGTCGACCCCCAGCAAGTCCAGGGGATATTTCAACAGTTAGGGC